>NZ_JBTUJH010000019.1:0-113957 GCF_058343375.1 Alterinioella sp. | reverse complement strand
CCTTTTCCAGCCGCAGCGTTTCAATCGCCCGGTAGCCGGCATTGCGCAGCCCATACGCAGCCCCGGCCCGGTGCAGCGCATGATAGACCGTGACGGCATATTCGACCGGCAGATGCAGCTCCCACCCCAGTTCGCCCACATAAGTTATGCGCAGCGCATTGACCGGACAGCCCGCGATGCCGATGGTTTTTGCGGTGCCAAAGGGGAAACCCTCATGGCTCACATCATCGCGGGTGACCGCAGACAGGATGTCACGCGCGTTGGGGCCAAACAGCGACAGAACCGAATAAGATGATGTCACATCAACCAGTTGCGCATTCATGCCATCAGGGATCGAGCGCGCGATATGGCTGAAATCATGCGTCGCAAATCCGGTGCCGGTGATGATGTAATATTCATCCTCGGCGATCCGGACACAGGTCAGGTCGCACTCGATGCCGCCATGATCGTTCAGCATCTGGGTATAGGTCAGCGACCCCACCGGCTTGGCCACATCGCCCGCCGCGATCCAGCCAAGTGCTGCCTCCGCATCCGGGCCTTTCAGGATGAATTTGGCGAATGAGGTCTGGTCAAACAGCACCGCCTTTTCGCGGGCCGCCTTGTGTTCGCGCGCCACCGCAGCATGCCAGTTGGGGCGGCCAAATGTATAGATGTCGTGCTGCACTTCTCCCCCCTCCACATCCGCGAACCAGTTCGGCCGCTCCCATCCCAGTTTCTCGCCAAACACCGCGCCATCAGCCTTGAGGATCTCATAGAGCGGCGATGTCCGGCAGGGCCGCCCGCTGGAATGCTCCTCGGAGGGCCAGGCCATGGTGTAATGCTTGCCGTAAGCCTCATAGGTGCGGGCGCGGATCCAATCGGTATCGAAATGCGGCCGCCCGAAACGGCGGATATCGACCGACCACAGATCATAGGGCGGCTCGCCCCTGGCGACCCATTCCGCCAGCGCCATGCCGGCACCACCGCCGGCGGCAATGCCAAACGCGTTGAACCCCGCGCCGACGTAGAAATTCTTCAGCTCCGGGGCCTCTCCCAGAATGAAATTGCCATCAGGGGTGAAGCTTTCCGGCCCGTTGACCAATTGCTTGATCCCCGCCGTTTGCAGCGCCGGAACCCGGCCAAGCGACAGCTCCATCAACGGCTCGAAATGGTCGAAATTACTGTCAAGCAGCGTGTAGTGAAAATCCTTCGGGATGCCGTTTTCGGCCCACAGGATCGGGTTGGGCTCATAGCCGCCCATCACCAGACCGCCGACCTCCTCCTTGTAATAGGTCAGCCGGTCGGGGTCACGCAGCGTGGGCAGATCTCTGGGCATGCCGGGGATGGCTTCGGTCACCATATATTGATGCTCGACCGGAACCAGCGGCACATTCACACCCACGGATCTGGCAAAATCCCGCGTCCATTGCCCGGCGCAGGCAATGACCACGCCGCAGGCGATATAGCCGCGTTCGGTCTCGACCCCCTTGATGATGCCGCGATCCACATCGACCGACAGCACCTTGCAATCCTCAAATATCTGCGCCCCCGCCATCCGTGCGCCCTTGGCCAGCGCCAGGGTGATGTCAGACGGGTTCGCCTGCCCGTCAGTGGGCAAAAACGCCGCCCCCACGACATCGCCGATATCCATCAGCGGCCACAGATCCTGCGCCTCCGCTGGCGTCAAAAGCTGCATATCCAGACCAAAGGACTGCGCCGTGGTCGCCTGGCGCTTCACCTCAATCCAGCGTTCAGCGTTGCAGGCCAGCCGCAGCCCGCCATTCATCTTCCAGCCGGTGGCCTGCCCGGTCTCGGCCTCAAGCCGGTCATAAAGATCCACCGAATAACCCAGAAGCTGCGTGATATTGGCGCTGGATCGCAACTGCCCGACCAGCCCCGCCGCGTGAAACGTGGTGCCCGAGGTCAGCTTCTTGCGCTCCAGCAGCACCACATCCCAGCCAAGCCGCGCCAGATGATAGGCGGTGGAACAGCCGACAATGCCGCCGCCCACGATGACAGCCTGCGCCGTGTTCGGAAAATCACTCATGAGGAAAGCCTCCCGGCGGAAAACGCATCAAACGCGACCTGGAAACGGTCCATGTTTCTGGCGGTGTAATCGGCATAGTCGAAATCAAGCACCGAGGTCAGTTCCGAGACCATCGACCACATGGTTTCGCGCAGCAGCGAGGCGCATTTCATCGCCGCATAGCTGTGCAGTAATTCAGGCGTCGGCGCGGTGCCGAAATAGGCGCGCAGCATGGCGGCCTCGGCCTCCGGCCCCAGCCCGGCATTGGAGGCCAGCCCGCCAAGATCAAACAGCGGTGAATTGAAGCCGCCATATTCAAAATCAATCAGCCAGAACCGGGTGTCGCCGCGCAGGATATTGGCCGGCAGCAGATCATTATGGCCAAGCACCAGATCCACCGGCCCGACCGCGCGTTCCAGTATCGCAGCCTGATCCAGCAGGTCCTGCAACCGGTTTGCATGGCCCGAGCCACGATCGCGCAGGGTTCCGGCATAATCGCGCAGGATATGAAACACCCAGAATGTCAGCACCGGCCCGCGCAGGTATCCGGGGCCGTCACGGTGCAGGCGCGCCACCAGATCGACCACCTGCAACAGCGTGTCGGCATCGTGCAGGTCAGCCTCCGACAGCGCCCCGGCCTCCACGTAATCCAGCACCAGCACGCCGGGTTCGCAATGGACCACACCGGGGGCGACGCCGGCCCCATGGGCGGCGCGGCTGATGGCAAGCTCGTTCCAGCGCAGCACCTGATGTTCGGGAATATCCTCGCCCAGGCGCACCACGTAATGCCGCCCGCCATCGCCAAGCTTGATATTGTGATTGGTGATACCGCCCTCCAGCGGCACGGCATAATCGGCTGCGTCCCAGCAGGTCAGCGACAGGGCCTTTTGAATGGCGTCTTCCGGTGTCATGCCACCCCCAGATTTTCTTTGGATTTCTGTGCCATCGCCGACACCATGCGATCAGCGATGATCGCGATGAAGGCCACCGACAACCCGGCCACGATGCCCTGCCCGGTATCGGCGCGCGTCAGCGCGATATAGACCTCCTGACCCAGATCGCGGGTCCCCACCAGCGCCGTGATCACCAGCATCGACAGCGCCAACATGATGGTCTGATTGAGACCAAGCAGCATCGACGGGGCCGCCAGCGGCAGCTTGATCCGCCACAAGAGCTGCCATCTGGTGCAGCCCGAAATCAGCCCGGCCTCGATCATCTGTGGCTCGATGGTGCGAATACCGTGGGCGGCGTAGCGCACGGCAGGGGCCAAAGCATACAGCACCACCGCAATCATGGCCGAGAAATCACCAACCCGGAACAGCATCACCACCGGGATCAGATAGACAAAACTGGGCAAGGTCTGCAGCGTGTCGATGATACTGCCCAAAATGGCGTTGGCGCGCGCATTCTGCCCGGCCCAGATGCCAAGCGGCACCCCGATGACATAGGCGATCAGCACCGAAGTGCCGCAGAGATAGATCGTCGTCATCGCCTCGCGCCAAAGACCGACAGCGGCCAGAAACCACACCATCAACGCCGTCATCAGCGCCAATCCGGCTCCACCCACGCGCCATGCGGCCAGCGCCGCCGCCACGATACCCCATGGCCACGGAATGCCCGCGAAAAACCGTTTGATCGGCAGCAGCAGAAAGGTCAGGAAAAAGCTCTTGATGGCCTCGAGCGTGTCAAAGTAATTGACGTTGATATATTCCATCGCATCACGCCAAAAGGCCGAGGTTGTCAGCGTCAGCCCGTCCGGGAAATCGGTGATCTGCGGCAGGAAAAGACCCGCCACATAGGTCACACCCATCACCGCCAGCACCATGAACAGCCAGGGGTGGCGCGCCATCAGGCCAAGCCCCGCAGCAGGGATCGGATCGGGCGGCTTGCGGGCAAAGGCCTGGCTCAACCGGTCCAGCGCCACCGCCATCACCACGATCGCCAGCCCGGCCTCGATGCCGCCACCGATATCCAGCCGCCGCAGCGCGCTGAGCACATCAAAGCCAAGCCCGCCAGCCCCGATCATCGACGCGATGATGACCATGTTCAGGCTCAGCATGATCACCTGATTGACGCCAACCATCAGCGTCGGCGCGGCCGATGGGATCAGCACTTTCCACATCAATTGCCGGCGCGTGCAGCCGACCATGCGACCGGCCTCGACCACTTCCACCGGCACCCCGCACAGCGCCACCGTGGTCACGCGCACCATCGGCGGCATCGCGTAGATGATGGTCGCGACCAGCGCCGCGACCGGGCCAAAGCCGAACATGAACAGGATCGGCACCAGATAGGCAAAGACCGGCACCGTCTGCATCAGATCCAGCACCGGGCGCAGGATCCGGTCGACCCACCTGAAACGATAGGCGAGGATGCCCAGAAACAGCCCGCCCAGAACGCCAAGCGGCACCGCGATCAGCACCGAGGACAGCGTCACCATGGCGCTTTCCCATTGGCCAAATACGGCAATGTAGAGAAAACAGAGCCCCACCAGCAAGGCCAGGCCAAGATCGCGCGCATAGGCCCCAAGCGCCACCAGCGCCACGATGATGGCGATCCAGGACAGTTCCGGCGCGATCTCGACCGCCTGGCTGCCCTGCCCGCGCAGAAACCCGTCGGCGATGGCCGCGCGCACCAGATCATAGGGGGCCTCGATCATCGCCGATATGGCGCGGGTGACGTCGCGAAAGCTGACCGGGCCAATGGCGGCGTCCTCCATCAACCAGGCAATCGCGGCGCTGATACTGTCCTCCAGCGGCAGTTGAAACTGCGCCGGGTAGCGGATGATCCAACGCGCATCAAACGCCTGGTATATCTGCATGGCATTCGAGGACAGCACCCAGGTCACCACAAAAAGCGCGCCCCAGAACAGCCAGCCGCTGCGCAAGATCCGCGCAAGCCCGCCCTGTTCTGCACCCTCGCCCGTCATCGCCGCGCGCCCCTGGCCATCGCCGCCACGATCGCCTGCGCATCGACCGACCCCACCACTGTGCCACCCGCATCGACCACCGCCAAAGGCTGCGCGCTGGCGGCGATCCGCTCCATCGCATCGGCCAGGATCATATCTTCGCGCAAGCTATCCGCGACGGCATTGGCAGGCAGAACCGGCCCCATCACCGAGCGCAGTTTCAGCACTTTTTCGCGCGGGATGTGATGGGTGAACTCGGCGACATATTCATCGGCCGGGTTCAGCACCAGTTCTTCGGGCGTGGCGGTCTGCACGATCTCGCCATCCTTCATCACCGCGATCCGGTCGGCCAGCCGGATGGCCTCCTCGAAATCATGGGTGATGAACACGATGGTCTTGTGCAGCAGCGATTGCAGGCGCAGAAACTCATCCTGCATCTCGCGCCGGATCAGCGGGTCGAGCGCCGAAAACGGCTCATCCAGGAACCACAGTTCCGGGTCGCCGACCAGCGATCTTGCAATGCCGACGCGCTGTTGCTGACCGCCAGACAATTGCCGCGGAAAGGCGTTTTCGCGGCCCTCAAGCCCCACAATCGTGATCATCTCACGCGCCCGCGCCTCGCGCGCGGCCCGCCCCACACCCTGCACATCCAGCGGAAAAGCCACATTCTGCAACACCGTCAGATGCGGCAGCAGGGCAAAGTTCTGAAACACCATGCCCACCTTCTTGCGGCGCAGCGCGATCAGCTCTTTCTCGCGCATCCGCAACAGGTCATCCCCGGCAAACAGGATCGAACCGGCGGTCGGCTCCACCAGCCGAGAAAGGCAGCGCACCAGGGTGGATTTGCCCGATCCCGACAGCCCCATGATGACAAAGATTTCGCCCTCATGGATGGTGACATTGGCATCGCGCACCGCGCCGACAATGCCCGCCCGCGCCAGAATATCAGCCGAAGGTTTGCCGTCATGGGCGGCCAGAACCTCGGCCGCGCGCGGGCCATAGAGCTTCCAGACACCCTGACAATCCAGCTTGACGGTGTTGTTCATGCGCGCGTCCTTCGGTCACGGGCCCGGCAAATGCCGCAACCGTTCCGGGCAAAAAAACGGGTGGCAGGCAGGCGGGCCCGCATGCCACCCGGCAGATTGGGCAATGTTACTCGATCCAGCCCCGGATCGCCTCGGCATTGGCCGCGACCCAGGCTGCGGCGGCATCCTCGACCGACACGCCCTCCAGATCGATCTGCGCCACCAGCGCGCCCATATCGGCATTGCTGATCTGATAGTTGCGGATCACATCGGCAGCACCGGGCCATTGATCTTCGATACCGGCCCAGGCCACCGTCCAGATCGGGCCGCGCGGCTTGCCGCAATCATAGGCCAGATCGGGGTTTATGCCCCAGGACGGATCGGAATAGCATTCCGCCGCATATTCAGGAAACTCGATGAAACTGCCCTCATAGCGCGACGCGGCCCAATGCGGCACATAGACCCACAGCAGAACCGGGGCCTGGCGCTGATAGGCCGATTCCAGTTCCGCAAACAGCGCCGCATCGGTGCCGGCATGGACAACCTCGTAATCCAGCTCCAACGCCTCGATGCGTTCCTCGTCAAAGCCGCCCCAGGTGACAGGGCCGCCAAGATAGCGGCCAAAAGGCGCGGTTTCGGCGGTGGCAAACTCGGCGGCACAATCATTCAGCGCCTCCCAGTTGGGCAGGCCGGGGCAAACCTCCTCCATATAGGACGGATACCACCATTCCTCGATCGCCTGCATGCCGCCTTCACCCAGATTGATCACATCGCCGGTGGCAAAGGCCGCATCCATCGCCTCGCGGCCGGTGGTTTCCCAGATCTCGACCGCAACTGTCAGATCGCCGCTGCGCAGCCCCGCGAATTGCGCGATATAATCAGCCTGCACCAGTTCGGTATTATACCCGGCCTCTTGCAGGATCAGGCTGAGAATATTGGCATTCACGATCTGACCGGACCAGTCATGCGTGGTGATCCGGATCGGATCATCGCTGACCTGGGCCATTGCCGGTGCCGCGGCCAGAGCCATCGCCACGCCAAGCGCCGTTGAAATTCGCATGTTTCTTTCCCCCTGTTGATATCGTCCAGCGGCCCGCTGGCAGGCAGGCCATTGCCGGTAGCCTGCCCGATTTCGGGCATTTTGCAATATAAAACGTGTGTTTTTGTTGTTTCTTGCCCCAAATACGCAAATACTGGGCATTGAGGTGGCCGGGGTCTGCGCATAGACCGGCCGCCATGGCTTACGGGGGAACCGGGTTTGGACGCGCATCAGAATCATACGCAGCAGGCGATTGTCACCAGCCTGCGCCGCGCCGGTGGCAGTTTGCGCATCTCAGCCCTGGCCGAACAGCTGCACGTGTCCGAGGAAACCATCCGCCGCAATCTCAAACGGCTGGCCAGCCGCGGGGCCGTGGTCAAGATGCATGGCGGGGCCAAGCTCAGCGATGTCGATGATGAGGGCGATTTTCACCAGCGCCTGTCGCTGAACCCCGAGGCCAAGAAAATGGTCGCACGCGCCGCCGCCGGGATGATCCCCGATGGCAGCTCGATCTTTCTCGATGTCGGATCGACCACCTCCTATATCGCCGATGCGCTGCGCGACCATCATCGGCTGATGGTGGTCACCAATTCGGTCTCGGTCGCCTATAAGCTGGCCACCCGCAACGGCAATCGCGTCTATATGGCGGGCGGTGAATTGCGCGCCCATGATGGTGGGGCCTTCGGTGCCGAGGCGCTGGCCTTCGCGCGCAATTTCAAGACCGATTTCGCGGTTCTGTCCGCTGCCGGCATCAATGCGCATCACGGGTTCATGTTGTTCGATCTGCAAGAGGCGATGTTTTCGCGCGCCATCCTGGAAAACGCCGCCCACAGCATTGTGGCCGCCGATGGCAGCAAGTTTGGCCGCCCGGCCCCGATCACGGTCTGCGATCCCACCCAGATCGACATGCTGGTAACCGACCGCCCACCCGAACCCGATCTGGCCGCGGCGCTAAAGGGTTGGGGCATCGCAATGACCATCGCGCAGTGATGGATCGGGCCGCCATGGCCGCCACGCCAGATCAGCAGGCCAGCATGCGGGATCCCATCGCAGCCTACCCCGCCGCCACCGCCGCCAGATGCCCGTCCCATGCCGGATCGGCCATCAATGCCCTGCAGCGACCAAAGCGCCCCGCGGCATAGGCCCGGAAATCCTCGGCCTGATTGCCATCGGCCAGTTGGATCAACCCCCAAAGCGTCCATAAAAGATCACACATCGCCTTGTAGATCACCATCCGCCCGACCTGCGCCGGGCTCGGGTCGCCGCCGAAATAGCCGCGCAGCAGCTCCGCCTCCAGCGCGGGCGTCATTTCGGCCTCGACCGCCAGATCACCAACATCCCATAGCGGATCATTCATGCCGGAATATTCCCAATCGACGATCCACATCACCTTGCCATCATCGAGAAAGTTCTCGCAAAGCGGATCGCAATGGCACGGGGCCAGCGCGGCCGGATGCGCCGCCAGCAGATCCTTGACCGGTGCCGCGGCCGCCACCACGTCATGATAGCCCTCGGGCAGTGCCACATCCCGGCCCGACAGAACCTCCAGATACTCCGCGATCATCGCAAACAGCTCGAACCGGAACTCGAAGGAGACGCCGGATCGGTGCAGTTTCGCCAAAGCCACCCCGGCCCGCCCGGCGGCCCCGTCGCGGCTGGCAAAAAGCGCCGGCGTCATGGTGACGATATCGGCAATCGCCTGCGACACCATCAGCCCGGTCGCGGCATCGGCATGCAGCACCTTTGCCGAGACCCCGGCCCGATAGGCGGCGCGCGCATTGGCGGCCTCGACCGCGCGGTCGATATAATCGCCGGTGCCGGCGCCGGCGATCCGCACGATCAGGCTCTGGCCCCTGATATCAACGCGATGCACCAGATTGGTCAGGCCGCCAAGCCGGATGATCCGACATTCCTCTGCCCGCACATCGCCATATCCCGGCGCTTGCCGCAGCCCGGCCACAACCGCCTCCAAATGCTCACTCATCGCGCCCGCCTCTCATGATTTCAGCCGTTCATTGGTGGGATCATAAAGCGGCCCCTGAACCCGTGTCACGCCATGGCGCCGGCCAAATGCCTCGACCTCAAACGCGGTCTCATCCCATATCGGGCGCGCCAGATAGCCATACATGATCATCCGGCCGACGCTATGGCCATAGGCCTGCGAGGTCACCAGCGAAACAACCGCACCATCTTTCAGCAATGTCTCACCGCCAAAAAGCGGCAGCTTTTCCTGCGTCACGAAAGTGCAGAGCCTGCGCGCCGCACCTTCCGCCTTTTGCCGCGCCAGAACCTCGCGGCCCAGAAAATCACCGCCCGATTTCAGATGCACACGCCCCCCCAGCCCGGCCTCAACCGGCGTATAATCGGGGGACATATCGCCGGACCAATAGAGATAACCCTTTTCCATCCGCAAACTGTCAATCGCGCGGTAGCCGACATTGCGAATGCCCTGCGCCTGCCCCGCCGCCATCAGCAGATCATAAACATGAGGCGTGAACTCGGTGGGGATATGCAGCTCCCAGCCCAATTCGCCGACAAACCCGATCCGCACCGCGCGCAGCGGGGCCGCGCCAATGGCGATCTCGCGCATGGTGGCAAAGGGGAAGGCGGCGTTGCAGACATCCTCTTCCGCCACCGCCGCCAGCACATCGCGCGCCAGCGGACCGCAGAGATTGATCACCGCCCGGGCCGAGGTGACCTCGATCAGATGCACCGAGCCATCCCTTGGCATATGCCGCCGGATCCAATCCGCGTCATGGCCCCCGAACCCGGCCCCGGTGACGATATAGAAATGATCCCGCGCCAGCCTTGTGATGGTCAGGTCGGCCTCGATGCCGCCCGCCTCATTGCACATCTGCGCATAGATGACGGCCCCTGCGGGCCGATCCATATTGCAAGTTGTCAGGCGTTGCAGAAGGTCCAGAGCGCCCGGCCCGATGATCTCGAACTTGGCGAAACTGCTCTGGTCGATCAGCGCCACACCGGTTCGCACGGCCCGGTGTTCTTCGGCCGCGAAAGCGTGCCAGCCGGGGTCGAGAAAGCCGAGCTGATCGACCGGATCCACCCCATCTGGCGCAAACCACAAGGGCCGCTCCCAGCCATTCTTGGACCCGTAAACCGCGCCCTGATCCTTCAGCGTCTGATACAAAGGTGACCGGCGCAATCCCCGCACCGTCTCGGCCTCCTGCCCCGGATAGCGCAGTTTGTAATGATGCGCGTAATGCTCCACCGCGCGCGGATACATGAAGGCATTTGTGCCGTGATGCGGCCCGAAGCGGCGAATATCGAGCGCCCACAGATCCAGCGACGGGCGGCCCTCCATCACCCATTCGGCGATCATCTCACCGGCACCACCACCGGCGGCAATGCCATAAAGAAAGCCTGTCGCCAGCATCAGATTGTCGTGCCCCGGGGCCCATCCCATCACGAAATCACCATCGGCCGAATAGGGGATCGGCCCGTTGATCACCTGCCGGATACCGACCTGGTTCAGCACCGGCGTGATTTCGGCGGCCAGTTCCGCCAGCGGCCCGAAACGATCCAGATCATCGGGCAGCAACTGGCGCACGAATGTGCCGGGAATGCCACGCTCGCCAAAGGGGCGCGTGGCCGCCTCATAGCCGCCCACCACCATGCGCCCGCCCGCATCGGGCTTGTAATAGACCAGCCGTTCGGGATCGCGCAGTTGCGGCAGGTCGCGCACCAGTTCGGGCTCGGGCCACGGCTCGGTCACGATATACTGATGTTCGAGCGCGCAGGCCGGAATGCGCAGGCCCAGCTTCGCGCCCAATTCGCGGCTCCACATGCCCGCCGCCAGAATGACAACATCCGCGTCCCATCGCCCTTGCGAGGTCTCGACCCCGATGATCCGGTCATCCCTCAAAACGAAATCCAGCACTTCAACACCTTGCCTGATATCAACCCCGTGCAGCCGCGCCCCGGCGGCCACCGCTTGACACAGGCCCGCCGGATCGACATGGCCATCGGAGGGGATGAACGCCGCGCCCTCGATTTTGCTGGCGTCGATAAAGGGGAACAGATCCCTGGCCTCGGAGGCGCTCACCATCGCCATCTCCAGACCAAAGCTTTGCGCCATCGTGGTCAGGCGCTGCGCCTCCAGCATCCGGTCGGGCGTCGCCGCCAACCGCAGCGATCCGACCTTCTTCCAGTCGAAACTCATGCCGGTTTCGGCCTCCAACCGGTCATACATGTGGACGGATCGTTGCAGCATCCTTGTGGTGTTGCGCGACGATCTGAGCTGCCCGACCAGCCCCGCCGCGTGCCAGGTGGCCCCTTCGGTCAGCCCGGCGCGTTCCAGCAAGACAACATCCCGCGCGCCGTTCTTTGCCAGATGATAGGCGATTGAACAGCCAATGATGCCGCCGCCGATAATCAGATATTTGCACGCATGCATCGCCCGCACCTCCGCCCCCCCCTCGTTTCGTCAAGCCTGCCCGCATAACCAACATTAGACAACGTGTTTTGTTGTTTTATGTGGGTATTTGCCGCCATGGCGAAACTGCAACCGGTTGCACGCCCCCCCGCCACAAAGCTAACCTGCGCCGTGCAGGAAACCGGAAAAGGCAGGGGCCATGGCCGTCACATTGCGCGAAGTGGCTGAACGGGCGGGGGTCTCGCGCTCGGCCGTGTCGCGCACATTCACCCCCGGTGCCTCGGTCTCGCCCAAGACCCGCGCCAAGGTGGAAACGGCGGCGCTGGCGCTTGGCTACAGTCCCAATGCGCTGGCTTCAAGCCTGACCACAGGGCGCACCAAACTGATCGGGCTGGTCTCAGACAATTTCCAGAACCCGATCTTTCTGGAAGTGTTCGACCGTTTCACCCGCGCGCTTCAGGATCGTGGGCTGCGGCCGCTTCTGGTCAATCTTTCGGGCCAGACCGACCCGGCCAATTCGGTGCGCATGTTGCGGCAATATTCGGTCGATGGCGTCATCGTCGCCTCATCGACCCTGCCGCCCAGTTTCGCGCAAGCGTTTCACGATGCGGGCCTTCGGGTGGTCCATTCCTTTGGCCGCGCCACCGACCGGCCCAAAACCCATATCATTGGCATCGACAATGTCGAATGCGGGCGAATGGCGGCGCGCGCGCTGCTGGCGCGGGGTTACAGATCATTGGGGTTTCTGGGCGGCCCAAGCACGGCCACGTCAACCCAGGACCGGCTGGCCGGGTTTGTCGAGGAAATCGCCGCTCCTGCAACCTTGACCCACAGCTTTGCCGAAGCCTACAGCTTTGCCGCCGGGCGGGCCGAGATGCAGCGCCTGCTGAGCCGCCCGCCCCATGCCGAAGCCTATTTCTGCGGCGATGACGTGCTGTCCATCGGTGCGCTCAGCGCAATCCGCGATCACGGGCTGCGCGTGCCCGAGGATATCGGGCTGATCGGCCTCAATGACATGGAAATGGCGGGCTGGGAAAATATCAACCTGACCACGATCCGCCAACCCATCGCCCGGATCATCTCGGCCTCGGTCGATCTGGTGGTGGCGATGCTGGATGACCCCGACATCGCCCCGCAAACGCGCCTGTTCGATTGCGAGGTGATCAACCGGGCGACGCTGCGCCACCCCCAATAGGCGCGACGCAGGCCGGATCAGCGAAACATCGGTGGCCGCGCATCGACCCAGGCCCCATCCGCCTGACCGCTTTTTGCCACCGCAAACACCGCCGCCATGGATCGCACGCCATCCTCGGCGCGGGGGTAGAGATCGGCCGCCGGGTCACTATCGCGGCCTTCTTTGCGGGCACGAATGGCCTCGGCCAGATCGCTGTAGATATTGGCAAATGCCAGCGGCATGCCTTCGGCATGGCCAATGGTCACGCGGCTGGTGCGGTCGGCCTCGGGGCTCAGCCCGGCTTCGCCGCGTTCAATCACCTGCGACCGCCCGCCCAGAGGCATCCAGAAAAGCTGATTGGGGTGCTCCTGGCTCCAGCGCAGCCCGCCCTTTTCGCCAAATACCTGCAGGCTCAGCCCATGCTGGCGCCCGATCGCAACCGACGAGGTCCAGAGCCGCCCGACCGCGCCGCCGTCAAAGCGCAGATTGACCATGGCGTCATCCTCCAGTTGCCGGGCGGCAATGCAGGCGACCGTATCGGCCGACAGGCGCGTGGCCTGCTGCCCGATGACAAAACTGGCCATGTGCAGCGCATGGATGCCGCAATCGGCAAATTGCGCCGACACCCCCGCCTGCGCCGGATCATACCGCCAGCGCACCCGCGGGTTGTCGGCATCGGCCGCATCGGCGTGGTGGCCATGGGCAAATTCCGCCTTCACCAGACGAATCTCCCCCAGATCGCCGCGCGCCACCATCGCGCGCATATGGCGCACCAGCGAATAGCCGGAATAGCCGTAATTGACGGCGCAGATCTGCCCGGTTTCACGGGCAAGGCGCACAATCTCCTCGCCTTCTTCGACCGTCATGGTCATGGGTTTTTCGCATAGCACATGAAAGCCGGCCTCCAGATAGGCGCGGGTAATCTCGAAATGGGTGGCATTGGGGGTCGCGACCGTGACCAGGTCAACCCGATCCTCGCGGGTGCGTTCACCCTCCAGCATCTCCTGCCAGCTGCCATAGGCACGGGACGGGTCCAGCCCAAGCCGCCGGCCATAATCGCGACCCGCCTCGGGCCGATGATCGAGCGCGCCCGCAACGAATGCGAAATCGCCATCCAGCCCGGCCCCAAGCCGATGCGCCGGGCCGATCTGGCTGCCCTCCCCGCCGCCGATCATGCCCCAGTTCAGTTTCGTCATGTGCTGTCTCCGGTATCTGCACAGGGTGTGCACAGCCTGTGCACGGAATGTGTATGCCTCAAAACCCGATCGAGGCGCAGTCGATCCAGGCCTGGTCAGCCGATGATTGCAGCGCGGCGGCAATCACCTGCTGCACGTCCAGGCCATCGCGAAATGTCGGCCAGACGGCGGTGCCGCTGTCAATCGCGTGCAGGAAATCGCGGGCCTCGATGATGATCTGATCCTGATAGCCGGTGCCATGTCCGGGCCCCTGACAAAAGGGCAGGTAATCGGGATGCGCCGGGCCGGTCAGGATCTTGGCAAAGCCGCGCTCGGCCTCGGGCCCTTCGGACAGATACAGCCACAGCGCGTTCTGATCCTCCTGATCGAACCGGATGGCCCCTTTCGTGCCGGTGATTTCATAGGCATAGCCCATCTTGCGGCCGGTCGCGATGCGGCTGAAATACATATGCCCCATGGCCCCATTGGCAAAACGGCACATCATCTGGGCGTGGTCGTCATTGGTCACCGCGCCGCCGGGGCGCGTGGCATGCACGGTCTCGACCTCGGCCATCACCCGGTCAATCGGGCCCATCAGCGCCAGCCCGGCATTGATCATATGCGGGGCCAGATCGCCCATGGTGCCATTGGCCATGCCGGTGCTGCGCCAGGTTGCCGGGGCGTTCGGATCGGCGAAGAAATCCTCGGTGTGTTCGCCGCGAAACCAGGTCACATCGCCGATGCGCCCCTCGGCGATCAGCTGGCGCGCATATTGGCTGGCCGGGGTGCGGATGTAATTATAGCCCACCATATTGGCGCAGCCGCTGGCTTCTGCCGCGACCACCATGGCCCGGGCCTCGGTCAGATCAGCCCCCATGGGTTTTTCGCAAAACACCGGCTTGCCAAGCGAAAACGCCAATTCGGCAATCGCGCGATGGGTGTTCGGCGGGGTCGCAATGATAATGGCCTCAACGCGTGGGTCGCGCACCAGCGCCTGCCAGTCACCGGTGGCACGGGCAAAGCCGAACGCGGCGCGGTAGCGTTGCGCGCTGGCCTCGGTCGAGGCGCAGACCATCTCCAGGCGCGGACGCAGGGCGGTATCAAAGACAGCCCCGACGCTGGCCATGGCAACGGCATGGGCCTTTCCCATATAGCCACCACCCAGAATTCCGACACCAATCTCGGCCATTGCAGCGCTCCCGCCAAAACATGTTTGCAACCGGTTGCAAAATCTCTATCCTGCGTCTGTGAAAAGCGCAAGAACCCATGCGCGCGAAAGGACTGTAAAATGTTGATGGCCGGCATTGCCAAACGAAATTTTCTGGTCATCGGCCGGGTCGGCATGGATCTGTCGCCCGAACCCGTCGGCACGCCGACCGCCACGGCCCGAACCATGAGCGTCGGCATGGGCGGCAGCAGTGCCAATATCGCGGTCGGGCTGGTCAAGCTTGGCTGTCAGGCCGCGCTGGTCACTTGCGTCTCGGATGACGCGATTGGCTGGTATTGCCTGGATCAGCTCGATCACTACAAGGTCGACCGCACCCATGTGCGCAAGATCACCGGCGAGCCGCGCACTTCGCTGGCCATATATGAGAACCGCGTCGCGGATCACCAGAGCGTCATCTATCGCAACAATGCCGCCGATTTCCAGATGGATATGCGCGATGTCGAGGCGCTGGATTACGGCAGCTATGGCGCGCTGATCACGGCGGGCACGGTTTTTGCGGCCGAACCGTCGCGCGCGGCGACGTTCCGTGCCTTCGATCTGGCCCGCGCCGCCGGTCTGCCGATCATCTTCGATGTCGATTACCGCCCCTATTCCTGGCCCTCGCCCGAAATTGCCGCCGATGTGCTGTCGCGCGCCGGTGCCATGGCCGATGTGATCGTCGGCAATGATGAGGAGTTCGGCTTTATGGCAGGCGGCATCGACAAGGGCCTTGCCAAGGCCCGCGATCTGGCCGCGACCAGCGCCGCTATCGTGGTCTATAAGAAAGGCCCCGAGGGGGCCGTGACATTCGCAGATGGCAAGCAGATCGTCACCGGCATCTACCCGGTCGAAGCGATCAAACCCACCGGCGCGGGCGACAGTTTCATGGCCGGATTTCTGGCCAGCCTGTCGCAAGGCCACCCGATGCGCGAGGCGATATTGCGCGGCTCGGCCTGTGCCTCGATCGTGGTGGCGCGCCCCGGTTGCGCCCGCGCCATGCCCGTCGCCACCGAACTTGATGATTTCCTGGCCAGCCATCCCGGCCCGTCAGCGCCATAGGGTCAAGCCATGCACATCCCCCCCTTTGACAACCGGAACCGGCCCATCGTCGATATGGGCGACACAATGGTGCCACTGAATTATTTCAACATCGTCAAACTGAAACAGGGCCAGGTGTTTGAATATCAGGTGCCCGGCTATGAAACCTGCGTGGTGCCGGCCACCGGCTCGGTCGATCTGGAGGTCGAGGGCGTGGATTTCCGCGATCTTGGCCATCGCGGCGAAGATGTCTGGGATGGCGACCCCGAAGGGGCCTATATGCCGGTCGGGGCCAAGGTTCGCATGACCTGCGTGTCAAAGGAAACCGAGACCTTCATCGCAGGCGCGCGCCATGACAAGGTGCTGGACCCCTTTGACGTCCGCGCGCCTGACATGGACCTTGTGCAATATGGCTCGGACCACACCAGGACGCATCGCAAGATCAAGCATATTCTGGGCCGGAAACAGCAGGGCAAGGTGGGCCGGTTGCTGGTCAGCGAGCTGTTTACCGTGGGCCGGGGCGGTTGGTCGGGCTTTCCCAGCCACAAACATGACACCGACCGCCTGCCCCATGAAACCCGGCATGACGAAACCTATAATTTCCGCTTCAAACCCGATCACGGATCCGGCCTGCAAATGCTGCAACGCGTCGATAATGAACCGGGTGACGCCTATCATATCGTCAATGGCTCCACGATCTGCATCAATAACGGGTATCACCCCTGCGCGGTGCTGCCGGGCTATGAGATGTATTATTTCACCATTCTGGGCGGCCTGACGCAAAGGTCGCTTGTGCAGTATTTCCAGCCCACCCATGCCCATCAGATCGAGACGATTCCCGGCATCAAGGACATGATCGCGAGATTCAAATGACGCTTGCCACATTATCCGATGTCCTGCGCCCGGCGCTGTCGGGGGGCTATGCGGTGGCCGGTCTGGTGACGCATGGATGGGAGGACATGCGCGCCTATCTGGCCGCAGCCGAGGCCGAAGGCTGCCCGGTGATCCTGCAAGCCGGGCCGTCATGCCGGGCACATACACCGCTGCCGGTTCTGGGTGCGATGTTTCGGCATCTGGCGGAAACGGCAGAGGTTCCGGTGGTGGCGCATCTTGATCACGGCTATCGCGCCGATGAGTGTCGCCAAGCGCTGGATTGCGGCTTTACCTCGGTCATGTTTGACGGCTCGCAGCTTGATCTGGAGCAAAATATCGCGCAAACCGCGAAGATCGTGGAAATGGCTCATGCGGTCGGGGCGTCCTGCGAAGGCGAGATCGGGTTTGTCGGCTATGCAGGGGGCGCGGCCTCGGCCGGGACCGACCCCATTGAAGCCGCCCGTTTTGCAACCGAAACCGGCGTCGATGCGATGGCCATTTCGGTCGGAAACATGCATCTGCAACAAGATCAGGCAGGCGGGCTGAATGAGGCCCGCATTCGGGCAATCGAGGCGGTCACATCCGTGCCATTGGTCATTCATGGCGGATCAGGCGTGCCCGCGGCGCTGCGCCAGCGCCTGTCACGCGGCTCCAACATCTGCAAATTCAACATCGGAACCGAGCTGCGCATGGCCTTCGGGGCCGCGTTGCGCGACGCGCTGGCGCGCGACCCCGACCGGTTCGACCGGCTGGAGATCATGGATGACCTGCACGCGCCGCTGATGGCCGCCACCCGCCGGGTTCTGCAATCACTGCGGTGATCGGATTGGCAAACCGGGTCTGCTCTGCCATCCATTGCCCCGGACGGAAACGGGGGAATGATGCGCGATTGGCACCGATATGCGGTTTTTGCGGTGCCGCATGGCCGGTTCTACGAGGCCGGTACCACCTGGTTGGGCTGGGACAGCCTGGCCGGTATGGCGCGCGTGCAACCCCCGCTGCCGGGCCTGCCTTTGCCCGCCGCAGAACTGACGGCACGACCCCGAAAATACGGGTTTCACGGCACGCTGATGGCACCCTTTCATCTGATGGCCGGCGAAGATCTGACATCATTGCAAGCCGCCGTTTCAGATCTGGCGGCAAAAGCGGCCCCGGTCAGCATTGCCGATCTGCGGCTGACCAGCCTGGGCCGGTTTCTGGCCTTTGCCCCGGCACCCGATGCGCCTCTGACGGCCCTTGCCGCGCATGTCGTGACCGGGCTGGAGCCGCTGCGCGCCGCGCTAACGGCCTCTGAGCTTGCAAAACGCCAGTCCCCCCACCTCACCCCTCGACAGCAGGCGCTGCTTGCGCGCTATGGCTACCCCTATGTTCTGGATCAGTTCCGGTTCCATCTCACCCTGACCGGGCCGCTGCCGGATACGGCGCGTGATGGCGTGGCCCGGTGCCTGCGCGCCCATTTCGCACCCGTCCTGCCGCAGCCCTTGCGCATCGACGATCTGGCCCTGATGGGGCAGGACGCGGATGGGCGCTTTCATCTGCTGCAACGGTTCCCGCTCGGGGCCGCCTGACGGCAGTCAGCCGCGATAGATCCGCAAAAGCGCCGCGCCGCTGAGCGTCATCATGGTGGCGGCAACCTTGGCCAGGTTCAAAGGTTCCCGGAACAGGCCCACACCGATGAAAAGCGCGAAGATTATGCTGGTCTCGCGCAAGGCCGTGACCAGGGCGATGGGGGCTTGCGTAAAGGCATACATCACCAGCGCATAGGCTATGAACGACGCCCCGCCGCCCACAAGAAGCGACCGCCGCAAAGCCAGCGCCGCGGGCAGCAGGCATGGGCGCACCACACCGATCACGCCGGCAAACACCGCCGCATTGATCAACGCGTGCCAGGCGTAAAACCCAAGCGCCGTGCCCGCCACCCGCGCGCCAAGCCCATCGACAATGGAATAGGCGGCGATGAAGGCGCCGGTGACCAGCGCCAGCACCGCCGCCTTGCCCTGAAACACGCCGTCAGACCGGCGCACCAGCGCGATCGAGCCGATCCCCAGAGCGATCAGCAGGATACCCGCCAATTGCGGCGACGTGAATTCCTCGCCCAGAACAAGGATCGAAACGGCCGCCACAATCAACGGCGATGACCCGCGCGCAATGGGGTAGACCTGGCTCAGATCGCCGATCCGGTAGGCCGCGATCAAAAACACCTGATACCCGAAATGCAGCGCCACCCCGCCCGCAAGATAGGGCAGCGATGCGAGGTCGGGGAACGGCACGAAAGGCAACAGCAACAGCCCCGTCGCCCCCTGCCCGATCACCACCGCCGTCATTGCCGCCGCCTTGTCGGCACCGCCCTTGACCAGCGCATTCCAGAACGCATGCAGGCAGGCGGCAGCCAGCACCATGAGAAAGACCGCGCCGCTCACATCAAGGGTCCGGGGTGCAGGGGCATCGGGCGGGCGGCTCCGGTTCGGGGCTGGCAATGTCCAACCCTTACCCGAGCTTGCGCGCCGGGGCCAGCCGGGCCGGTCCTGCCCGCCGATATCCGGCCCCGGCCCTGCCCAGATGATCGCCGCGCGCCGGCCCATGACAGCGTCCGGGAAACGCGCAACGAAACCATGAAAATGTTGCGCTTTTTCTGCCTGCCCGGTTGATCTTATGCCCCGAACCCCGCAGGGTCGCGGGCGCAGGAAATTGACACGAACCAGCCCGGGCAGGCCTTACCATGACCGCGATCCTTCTGATCGAACAGATCCTGAACGGCCTGCAATTCGGCGTGATGCTGTTTTTGATGGCCGCCGGGCTGACGCTGATCTTTGGCGTCATGGGGGTGATCAACCTGGCGCATGGCTCGCTGTTCATGATCGGCGCTTTCGCGGCGGCGGCCACGGCGGCGGCAACCGGGTCTTACGTGCTGGCGCTGATGGCAAGCCTGACGGCCGCGGCCATTGCGGGCGTGCTGGTCGAAACCCTGATCATCCGCAGGCTTTACAGCCGCAACCATCTGGATCAGGTGCTGGCCACTTTCGCGCTGATCCTGATCTTTTCCGAGGGCACCCGGTTCCTGTTCGGCTCCTTCCCGCTCTATCTCGATACGCCCGATCTGCTGTCGGGCCCGATCACCTTGCCCGGCGGCATCCGATACCCGATCTACCGCCTGTTCATCATCGCCATGGGGCTGACCATCGCCGCCGGCCTGTTCTGGTTCATCGCCCGCACCCGGGTTGGCATCCAGATCCGCGCCGGCGAGGTCGATCGCGAGATGATCGGGGCATTGGGGGTCGATATCTCGCGGCTCTACACGGCCGTGTTTGCCCTTGGCGCGGCGCTGGCCGGTCTGGCCGGGGCGCTGATCGGGGCCATCCAGTCGGTCGAGGTCGGCATGGGAGAGCCGGTTCTGATCCTGGCTTTCGTGGTCATCGTCATCGGCGGTATCGGGTCGATCAGGGGGGCCCTGATCGGGGCGCTTCTGGTCGGGCTGACCGACACGCTTGGCCGGGTTTTCCTGCCGCAGCTTTTCGGGCTGATCATGGATGCCTCATCGGCCACCACGGTCGGCGCGTCGCTGGCCTCGATGACAATCTATGTCCTGATGGCGGCGGTGTTGATCTTCCGGCCCTCGGGCCTGTTCGGCAGGGCCACCTGATGCGCCGCGAAACCCTTCTGAACGGTGCCATCCTGCTGGCCTTTATCGCCGTGCCGCTCTGGGCCTGGGTGGCCAATGAGCCGTTCATCATCACATTGACCACCCGCGCCGCCATTCTGGCGCTGGCCGGGGTCGGGCTGAATGTGGCGCTTGGGCTTGGCGGGCTGGTCAGCTTCGGCCATGCCGCGTTTTTCGGGATCGGCGGCTATGCCATGGGCGTGCTGGCCTTTCACGCGCAGAATTACCTGCCCCTGATCGAGGCCCCGTTCCTGATCGAGGGCACCAAATCCATGCCGGTGATCTGGCTGGTGGCGATCCTGGTCTCGGCCCTGGCGGCCGTTCTGATCGGGGCGCTCAGCCTGCGCACCTCGGGCGTCTATTTCATCATGATCACGCTGGCCTTTGGGCAGATGCTGTATTTCTTCATGATCAGCTGGCCCGCCTATGGCGGCGATGACGGGTTGTCGATCTATATCCGCAACGGCTTTCCCGGCCTCAACACGCTGGATCCGATCCAGTTCTACGGCATCGCTTTCGGGTTGCTGCTGGCGGCGCTGTGGCTGGTGGCCCGGATCCAGAACTCGGGTTTCGGCCTGGCCCTTGCCAGCGCCCGGCAAAACCCGATCCGCGTCACCGCCGTGGGCATCCGGCCGCGGCACCTGCATCTGGTGGCCTTCACGCTATCGGGCGCGATCACCGGGTTGTCCGGCGCGCTTTTTGCCGATCTCAACCGTTTTGTCAGCCCGACAATGTTCAGTTGGCAGACCTCGGGCGAGATCATGGTGTTTGTCATTATCGGCGGGGTCGGGCGGCTTTTTGGCCCGGTCCTGGGGGCGGCCGTGTTCATCACGATGGAATACTGGCTGGATGGCATTTCCGACTATTGGCATATCTATCTGGGCGCGATCCTGCTTGGCATGGTGCTGTTTGCGCGCGGCGGGCTGATCGGGCTGATTGCGGGGCGCGAGGTGGCGCATGACTGAACCGGTGCTGCGCATTCAGGGGATCAGCAAGGCCTTTGGCGCATTGATTGCCAATGAGGATGTCAGCCTGGATCTGCGGGCCGGTGAAATCCACGCCCTGATCGGCCCGAACGGGGCCGGGAAATCGACCCTCATTCAGGTCATCAGCGGCGCTTTGGCCCCCGATGCCGGGCGCATTCACCTGTTGGGTCGTGATATCAGCGGCATGGATATGGCCGCGCGGGCGCGGGCGGGGCTGGCGCGCACCTTCCAGATCTCGGCCCTGGCGATGGACCATAGCGTGCTGCAAAACGCTGTTCTGGGCGCGCTTGGGGCATCGGGCCGCGCCTTTCGGTTCTTTGCGCCGGTGATGACCGATAAGGCGCTGCTGGAGGTCGCCCGCGATGCGCTGGCAGAGGTCGGGCTGGCAGATCTCGCCACAGCCCGCACCGCCGATCTCAGCCATGGCCAGCGCCGCCAGCTCGAGGTCGCCGTGGCCCTGACGCTTGCCCCGCGCGCCTTTTTGATGGACGAACCGATGGCCGGGCTCGGGCTGGAAGGCTCGCACCGGATGACCGGGTTTCTGGACAGGTTGCGCCACCGCGCCCCGATCTTGCTGGTCGAACATGACATGGATGCGGTCTTTGCCCTGGCGGACCGGATCTCGGTGCTGGTCTATGGCCGCATCATCGCCACCGGCACGCCCGATGAAATCCGCCATAACCCGGAGGTGCGCCGCGCCTATCTGGGCGATGAGGCCACGCCATGAGCCTGCTGGAGCTGCGCAATATCAGCGCCTTTTACGGGCCGTCACAGGCGCTGTTCGATGTCAGCCTGACCCTGGGGGCGGGCGAGGTTCTGGCGCTGATGGGGCGCAACGGCATGGGCAAATCCACCACCGTCAAGGTGATCTGCCGCTTGCTGCCCTATCGCAGCGGCACCCTGCAACTGGATGGCCAGGACATGGCCCGCATCCCCGCCCACAAGGCGGCGCGAATGGGTCTGGGGCTGGTGCCGGAAGGGCGGCGCTGTTTCGGCCCGCTGACGGTGCGCGAAAACCTGATCGCGGCGGCCCGCAAGGGGCATTGGGATCTCACCACCGTCACCGCGCTTTTCCCCCGGCTTGGTGAACGATCAGGGCAGATCGCGGCCTCGCTTTCGGGCGGCGAACAGCAGATGCTGGCCATCGGTCGCGCCCTGATGACCAATCCGCGCCTTTTGATCCTGGATGAGGCGACCGAGGGCCTCGCCCCCGTCGTGCGGCACGAGATCTGGGCCGCCATCGCCCGGCTGAAACGCGATACCGGGCTGGCCATTCTGGTGGTCGACAAATCGCTGTCGGAACTGGCCCGGGTGGCCGATCGTGGCGTGATCCTGGAAAAAGGCATCTCGGTCTGGGACGGCAGGTTCGACGCGCTGACCCCCGAGATCACCGACCGCTACCTGGGGGTTTGACGGCTCAAACACCAAAATGGGCATTTTTGGTTAGATAATATTACCAATATGGGATATTCATGGGCCAAGGAGCGCCGTTTGCGGGGAATCATCCGCATGCGCCGCAACGACAGGAGACCACCATGTCCACCATTGCCATGCCCAAACCTGCCGAAGCCATTCTCAACCGAAAACCCGAAATCGTCGCCGCATTGGAGGCCGCGATCGGCAAACAAGATGTGATCTCGGACCCGATGGAAACCCGCGCCTATGAATGCGACGCGCTGGTGGCCTATCGCTGCGCGCCGCTGGCCGCCGTGCTGCCGCGCACAACCCAAGACGTGGCCGCCGTGATGAAGGTCTGCCACGATATGGGCGTGCCGGTGGTGCCGCGCGGGGCGGGCACATCGCTGGCCGGGGGCGCGCTGCCCACCGCCGACAGCATCATCCTGGGCACCGCGCGGCTGCGCGATGTGCTGGAGCTGGATTATGACAACCGCTTCATCCGGGTGCAGACCGGGGTGACCAACCTGTCGGTCTCTGACCATGTCGATGGCGACGGGTTCTTCTACGCGCCCGACCCGTCCAGCCAACTGGCCTGCGCCATCGCGGGCAATATCGCGATGAATTCGGGCGGCGCGCATTGTCTGAAATATGGCGTCACCACAAACAATCTGCTCGGGCTGCGCATGGTGATGGCCGATGGTGAGATCGTCGAACTTGGCGGCCCCCAGATGGATGCGCCGGGCCTCGATATTCTGGGCATCATCTGCGGATCGGAAGGCCAGCTTGGCGTGGTGACCGAGGCCACCCTGCGCATCCTGCCCAAACCCGAAGGCGCGCGGCCGGTCCTGATCGGCTATGACGATGCCGAGGTGGCCGGGCAATGCGTTGCCGATATCATCAAATCGGGCGTTCTGCCGGTGGCCATCGAATATATGGACCGGCCCTGCATCGAGGTGGTGGAAAGCTTTGCCAAAGCCGGATACCCGATCTGCGAGGCGCTGCTGATTGTCGAGGTTGAAGGCTCCGAGGCCGAGATCGCCGACCAGTTGGACAAGATCACCACCATCGCCAATGCGCTCGATCCGGTCGAGCTGCGCGTGAGCCGATCGGCCGAAGAAAGTGCCGCGATCTGGAAGGGCCGCAAATCGGCCTTTGGCGCGATGGGCCAGATCAATGATTATCTCTGCCTCGATGGCACGGTGCCGGTTTCGGCCCTGCCGCAGACGCTGAAAACCATCGGCGATCTGTCGCGCAGCTATGGGCTGAAAGTGGCCAATGTGTTCCATGCCGGCGATGGCAACATGCACCCGCTGATTCTGTTTGATGCCAATGCTCCGGGCGATCTGGAACGCGCCGAAGCGCTTGGGGCCGAGATCCTGCGCGCCTGCGTCGCGGTCGGCGGCTGCCTGACCGGCGAACATGGCGTCGGCATCGAGAAACGCGATCTGATGTTTGATCAGTTCAGCCCTGCCGATCTGGAAATGCAGATGCAGGTGAAGGATGTCTTTGATCCGAAATGGGGCCTGAACCCGGCAAAGGTGTTTCCGCTTGAGGCCAGCGAAAGCCGCCGGTCGCCGCGTTGAAGCAATAAGATGAACAGCATGGCGCGGGGCATTTCGGCAGGCTGCAAGATTTGGTTGGACAGAATATGAGCACGCATTCCTTGAGGCAGTTTCAGAGTAAATCCCTGGGTTTACCGATCATCTTCAAATCGGTTTCGATGCCGACTGAAACGGAGGGCTGCCCATGACCGCCGCCCTGACCCCCACGACCGAAGCCGAACTGGCCGAGGCCGTGGCATCGGCCGCAGCCAGCGCCACCCGCCTGCGCATCACCGGCGGCACCACCCGCGCAGCCCTTGGCCAGGCGATCGAGACCGACGCCACCCTGTCGACCACCGGCCTTGCAGGCATCGAGCTTTATGAACCCGGATCGCTCAACATGGTCGTGCGCGCGGGCACCCCGCTTGCGCAGGTGACAGCCGCGCTCGAGGCTGAAAACCAGCAGCTTGCATTTGAACCGATGGACCACCGCGCGCTGTTGGGCTCGACCGGCACGCCGACAGTGGGCGGCATGGTCGCCGCCGCCGTCTCCGGCCCGCGCCGCTCCCTTGTCGGGGCCTGCCGTGACCATCTGCTTGGCGTGCGCTTCGTGAATGGCCGCGGTGAGGTGCTGAAAAACGGCGGCCGGGTGATGAAGAATGTCACCGGTCTGGATCTGGCCAAGCTGATGTGCGGCGCGTACGGCACCCTGGGCGTGTTGACCGAGCTGTCCCTGAAAACCCTGCCCCGGGCCGAAACCGCCCGCACGCTGGCCTTTGAAAACCTGACTGTCGCACAGGCCACGGCGCTTTTCTGCACCGCCCTCGGCACACCCTATGAAATCTCCGGCGCGGCCTTTACCGGTGGCACCGCCTATCTGCGGCTGGAAGGGTTCGAGATTCAGGTCAACAACCGCTCCACCCGATTGCAATCCCTGTTCGCAACCCATGAAAGCACGGTGATCGACGGCGCGGCGCATCAGGCGCTCTGGCTGGATATCCGCGATGTGAAGGCCTTGTCAGGGCGCGCCGGCAGCCTCTGGCGGCTCTCCGTCAAACCCACCGATGCCGCCCGGATCGTGAGCCATCTGCAGAGCACGCTTCAGGCCGAGGCCGCCCTGGATTGGGGCGGTGGACTGATCTGGCTGGCCGTGCCGGAATTCCACCCCGACCCCGCTACACGGATCCGCGACACGCTGGCCGAATATGGTGGCCACGCCACGCTGGTCAAGGGCGATACAACCCTGCGCCGCGACGCGCCGGTGTTCCAGCCGCTGGCCCCGGCACTGGCCAAAATCACCGCCGGGTTGCGCGAAAAATTCGACCCTGAAAACATCCTCAACCCCGGGCTGATGGGCTAAGACATGCAAACCACCTTCACCGATGAGCAATTGCAAGACGCCGGCACCGCACGCGCCAATGAGATCCTTCGCTCCTGCGTGCATTGCGGGTTCTGCACCGCCACCTGCCCCACCTATCTGCTGTTGGGCGACGAGCTTGACAGCCCGCGCGGCCGGATCTACCTGATCAAGGACATGCTGGAAAACGAGCGCGTGCCGGACGCCAAAACCGTCACCCATATCGACCGTTGCCTCAGCTGCCTGGCCTGCATGACCACCTGCCCCTCGGGGGTGCATTACATGCATCTGGTCGATCACGCCCGCAGCTATATCGAAACCCATTACAAACGCCCCCTGATGGACCGCCTGCTGCGCTGGACGCTGGCGCGCATCCTGCCCTATCCCTACCGGTTTCGCGCCGCGCTGGCCGGGGCCAAACTGGCCCGACCCTTCGCCCGCCTGATGCCCGACCCGCGCCTGCGCGCGATGCTGGAAATGGCCCCCAGATCCATCCCGCCGGTCAGCCGCAATGACGATGCGCAAGTATTTCCCGCCATTGGCGCGCGCCGCAAACGGGTGGCCCTGATGACGGGCTGCGCGCAAAAGGCGCTCAATACCGATATCAACGACGCCACCATCCGCATCCTGCGCCGCCATGGCTGCGAGGTCGTGGTCGCAAAAGGGGCCGGCTGCTGCGGGGCGCTGACGCATCACATGGGCAAGACCGGCGAAAGCCACGCCACGGCGGCAAAAAACATCCGCGCCTGGACGGCTGAACTGGATGGCGAGGGGCTCGACGCCATTGTCATCAACACCTCCGGCTGCGGCACCACGGTGAAGGATTACGGCCATATGTTCCGTGAAGATCCGCTTGGCCCCG
This sequence comes from Alterinioella sp., assembly GCF_058343375.1. Classification (NCBI taxonomy): domain Bacteria; kingdom Pseudomonadati; phylum Pseudomonadota; class Alphaproteobacteria; order Rhodobacterales; family Paracoccaceae; genus Alterinioella; species Alterinioella sp. The sequence goes on along the minus strand of NZ_JBTUJH010000019.1, from coordinate 87,318 downwards.
ACGCCGCCCGCATCTCGGCCATCTCGAAAGACATCACCGAATTGCTGGCAGAGCTCGACATCACGCCAACCGGCACGGCCCCGGCCCTGCGCGTCGCCTATCACGCCGCCTGTTCGCTGCAACACGGCCAGAAAATCACCTCGCAGCCGAAGGATCTGCTGAAACGCGCCGGCTTCACCGTGATAGAGCCGCGCGACGCGCATCTGTGCTGTGGCTCGGCGGGCACCTATAACCTGTTGCAACCCGAGATTTCAGGCCAGTTGAAGACCCGCAAGGTCGACATGATCGAGGCCACCGATCCACAGGTCATCTCGGCCGGCAATATCGGCTGCATGATCCAGATCGGATCCGGCACGGCCCTGCCGATGGTGCATACGGTCGAACTGCTCGATTGGGCCACTGGCGGGCCGAAACCACCGGCGCTGGTCGCGGCAGAAACCTGACCCCCATCTTCTTCTTTGTCCAGCGCCATGGGGCCGCGCATAAGTGACACATGTGTCACTTAAAAATGACGGATGTGTCATTTACAGCGCGTCGCGCCCCGTCAGCCGGCGGCCCAAGGCCCGTGCTGATCGCTGCGGCCATCATCGCGCCGGACGAACCCGTGCAGCCCGAAGAAATCGCGCTGGCCCTGGATCATGTTGGCAGTGCCGCGCGCGGTGCGCATGGTGTCGAAAAAACCCAGGCCCGCGGCAAGGGCGGGCACCGCGATGCCATGGCGGACAGCAATGGCGACAAGCCGGCGCAGGGGGCTGTGGGTCCGGGCCAGGAGACCCGCAAAAAACGGCGCGAAGATCAGATCCTGCCCGGGATGATCGGCCAGCGCCGCGGCCATGTCATCCAGCATCGCGGATCGGATGATGCAGCCGGCGCGCCAGACCTTTGCGACCTCGGGCAATGGCAGATCCCAGCCAAATTCCCGCGATGCCGCTGCCAGCATGGCGAAGCCTTGCGAATAGCACAGCAGCTTGCCGCAGATCAGCGCCGCCTCCAGCAATTCATCGGGCAGCGCTTCGGGGTCGATCGGCCTGGGGCCGGCGCCAAACAGCGCCTCACCGGCCTGCCGCTCGGCGCGCCGGGCCGACATGTTGCGCGCGGCAATCGCGGCCTCGATCACCGGGATCGGCGCGCCCAGATGCTGCGCCTCGATCGCGGTCCAGCGCCCGGTGCCTTTCTGGCCCGCCGCATCGACGATCACATCGAGCAGCGGCGCGCCGGTGACAGGGTCCGTCGTCGCGGCAATCTGCCCGGATATCTGCACCAGATAGGAGGAAAGCGGCCCGCCATTCCAGCGCGTGAACAGCGCCCCGATATCGGCCGCCGACCGGCCCAGCCCGTCGCGCATCAGCCCGTAGATTTCGGCGATCATCTGCATATCGGCATATTCGATACCGTTATGGACCGTCTTGACGAAATGGCCCGCCCCTTCGGGGCCGAACAGCGTGGCGCAGGGGGTGCCTTTGTAATCGGCGGCGATGGCGGTCAGGATCGGGGCCACGCGGGCCCAATGGGCCGGGTCTCCGCCACCCATGATCGAGGGGCCGTGGCGGGCACCATCTTCGCCGCCCGAAACACCGATGCCAAGGAATGCGCCGGGGGCGGCCATGCGACGGGCCGTGTCCCGGAAATTGGCATTGCCGGCATCGATGATCAGATCCTGACCGTCCAGCAGCGGGCGCAGCGCCGCGATCATCTGATCGACCGGATCGCCCGCAGGCACCATCAGGATAATGGCGCGGGGGGATTTCAGGGCGCCGACGAGGCTTTCAAGGCTGTGGGCCGGGGTGATTTTCGCCGCCAGATCGCCAGCACCGGATTTGAAATCATCGGTCACGCCATTGCTGCGGTTCCAGACCGCGATGCCAAAGCCTTTTTCGGCGATGTTGAGCGCCAGCGCCGAGCCCATCGTGCCCAGACCCACCAGCCCGATATCGCAATCTGCCATCTCTGCCTCCTGTATTGGGTTGCCCAGCTATAGCGCGCGACAGGCGCGGCGGCGATGGGCGGGCGGCGGCTTTAAAGCACGTCTCGAAATAAAGCACGTCTCGAAATAGAGCGCGTCGCGCCAAATCGAATTCACCGGCCGACCCGAACGCATTCGATTGCGCGAAGGCTGCCTCGGTCCGGGTGATGAATGCTCGAATCCGATCAGGCGCGACACGCTATAGCTGAGACAGGGTGCATCGCTTGGACCGCGTTGAAATCCTTGATTTCAGGCAGCGTCAAGGGGGTCAGGTTTTCCGAGACGTGCCATGGCGCGCGCCCAGCCCTGTCACCAGAACCAGGCGCCCGTTTGCAGCACAGATCACCAGCGCTTTGCCAAAGATCGTCGCTATCCCCCCGATCCCGGGCCGCCGAGCTGATTTCCCGGCAGCCACAGCGCAAGATCGGGGAACCAGATCAGCACGAACACCATCAGCACCATGATCATGAACATCGGCAGGCTGGCCTTGGAAATGTAGCTCATCTCGTGATCGGTCATGCCTTGCAACACAAAGAGATTGAAGCCGATCGGCGGCGTGATCTGCGCCATTTCCACCACCACCACGACGAAGATGCCGAACCAGATCAGATTGATGCCGGCATCGCGCACCATCGGTTCGACCACGGCCATGGTCAGAACCACCGATGAGATGCCATCGAGGAACATGCCGAGGATGATGTAGAACACCAAAAGCGCCATCAGAAGCTGGAACCGGGTCAGGTCCATCACCGCGATCATGTCGGCCAGCGCGCGGGGCAGGCCGGTAAACCCCATGGAAAGCTTGAGGAACGACGCCCCGGCCAGGATCAGCGCGATCATGGCGGAGGTCCGGGTGGCCCCCATCAGGCTTTCGCGAAAGCTCTCCCATTTCAGCGAGCCCTGGCTTGCCGCCAGCAACAACGAGCCGATCACGCCGAAGGCGGCCGCCTCGGTTGCGGTGGCATAGCCCAGATACATCGAGCCAATCACCACAAGAATCAGGCAGATCACCGGCAGCAGGAAGCGCGAATTCTTGAGTTTTTCGACAAAGCTCATCACAGGTTCGGGCTTGGGTTTCCAGCTTTTTGAAAAGATCGCATAAATCGCCACATAGCCCATGAACATGGAGGCCAGCACCAGGCCCGGAAAGACCCCGGCAAGAAACAGCTGGGTGATGGATTCATTGACCGTGACACCATAGACGATCAGCGCCAGCGAGGGCGGGATCATCAGCCCCAGCGTGGCGGCCCCCGCCAGCGTGCCGATGATCAGCGATTCGGGATAATTGCGCGCCCGCAATTCCGGGATCGACATCTTGCCCACCGTGGTCAGCGTTGCAGCCGAGGAACCGGACACGGCGGCAAAGACCGTGCAGCCGACGATATTGGTATGGACAAGCCCGCCCGGCAGGCGTGCCAGCCAGGGCGAAAGCCCCTTGAACATATCCTCCGATAATCGGGTTCGATACAGGATCTCGCCCATCCAGATAAACAGCGGCAGCGCCGTCAGGGTCCAGGACGAGGACGAGGCCCACATCGTGGTGATCATGGTGTCACCGACGGGGCGGGTGGTGAACAGCTCCATGCCGACCCAGGCCACGCCCATCAGCGCGATGCCGACCCAGAGGCCGGTGCCCAGAAGGAAGAAGAGAACGAAGAGAAAGATGAGGATGGCAAGAAGTTCGGTCATGTCCTCATTCCCCGAAGCTTTGATCGACAAGATCACGTTGGATGCGGTGGTCGCCGCGGAAGATGACATGGACCAGGTGATCGAGCAGCGCGATCCCCAGAATGGCCCCGCCGATCACCATCACCGATTGCGGAATCCATAGCGGGCTGGCGTCCTGCGCCTGGCTGACCTCATTGAATTTCCACGACCAGAAGGTGAACCAGAAGGCGTAATAGACGAAATACCAGATGATGATGGAGGCGAGGCCGAAGCACCAGACCTCCAGCGCCCATTTGGCCCTGGGCGGCACCGCATTGAGCAGGATCGACACCCGGATATGGGACCCCCGGTTGAGCGCGCTGGCAAAGGCCAGGAACGACGCGGCGGCCATGAAATAGCCTGCGTAATTGGGCGCTCCGGGGAAGATTTCGCCGGTCCAGCGGGCCACCATCTGGGCCACGATCAAAAGCAGAATGGCAATCAGGCAAAGCGCTGCCAGCACGCTGGAGGCCTTGTAGAGCCCGTCAAGAATGTTTCGTAGAAGCCCGAGTGGTCGTGCCATCATGGTCTGGCCCTCCGCCTGTTGCGTCCTGGAAGAATGAAAAATATCTGCGCGGCGGTGGCAATGGCATCGCCACCGCCGCGCAGACAGAACGGCGCGGTTACTGCGCCGCTGCTGCCGCCATTTCACGATAGCTGTCGACGATCGCCTGACCTTCGGGGCCGGCGGCCTCGAGCCATTCGGCGGTCATGATATCGCCGATGGCACGCAGTTCGGCCATCAGGTCGTCATTGGCCGGTTCCACCGTCATGCCACCTGCACGCAGGCCGGCAAGGGTAAAGCCGGTATATTCGCGCGCCCGCCACAGGCCGGCATATTCGGCCAGGTTTGCGCAGGCGTTGATGACGTTCTGGTTGGCCTCGGACGTGTCTTCCCAGACCTCGGCATTGACCATGATGTAGTTGCGCGGCAGCCAGGCATCGACCTGATAGAAATGGCTCAGGCTTTCCCAGACGCGGCGATCATAGCCGGTGGCCCCGGATGAGACCATGGACGAGGCCACGCCGGTGGCGAAGGCCTGGCTGATTTCGGCGGCCTCGATGGTCACCGGCAACATGCCGGTCAGTTCGGCCAGACGGTTGGTGGCGTTGTTGTAGGAGCGGAAGCGGATGCCCTCCATATCGGCGACCGAGTTGATTTCCTGATTGAAATAGAGACCCTGCGGCGGCCATGGCACCGAATAGAGCAGATGCAGGTTCTGGCTTTCCAGAAGCTCGGTGATGGTCGGCTCGGCCGCTTCCCACAGCATCGCGTGTTCGTCGAATGAGCCGACCAGGAAGGGGATCGAATCAAAGCCGAAAAGCACATCTTCATTCTGGTGGGCCGACAGCAGGCGTTCGCCGATCTGCACCTGGCCGGTCTGGATCGCGCGCTTGATATCGGCGCCGGCAAAGAGCGAGCCGCCGGGATGGGTCACGATCTCGATATCGCCGCCGGTGCCCGTGGTCACGCATTGGGCAAATTCGGACCCGGTGACGGAATGGAAATTGGTCGCGGAATAGGCCATCGGCATATCCCAGACGACCTGCGCCAAGGACGGGGTTGCGATGGCCATGATGGCAACGCTCAGCGTAAAGGTTTTCATTATGTTGTCTCTCCTTGTTGGGTTGGTTTTTTGGTCTTGTTATTGTGGTTGGTCAGCTCGCGAACCTCTGCGGGTCGTAAGGCCTCATATCCATATTGGGGGTTTGCCCGGTGATCATCTGTGCAAGCAGTCGGCCCGTTTTCGGCCCGCCGGTCAAGCCTATGTGGTGATGGCCAAAGCCGGCATAGACGCCGGTGGCCCCGACCGGGCCGATCAGGGGCAGGCTGTCGGCGGGGGCCGGGCGGTGGCCTTGCCATTCCTCCTCGCGGATGGCGGTAAGCCTTGGGAAAGCCTGCGCAACCTGGCGTCTGAGCAATGCGAATGGGGCCCGCGACGGCCCCGCATCCAACCCGCCGAATTCGACCACACCGGCGCAGCGCAGGCCGCCCTGCATCGGGGTGGCGACAAATTTGCCCGCCGCCACCATGAAAGGCGATGATGGCCCGTTCTCGGACCCTTCAAAGACGATGTGATAGCCGCGTTCCGATTCGAGCGGCACCTTGAGCCCCAGTTTCGCCATCAAGGGTTTCGACCAGACGCCGGTGGCCAGAACGACATCCGAACAGGGCAGGGTTTCGCGGTCGGTGACCACGGCGCGCACGCGGCCATCCGTGAGGGTGAAATCGCGCACCTCCGCCTGATGCCAGACCCCGCCCAGTGTCAGGAACTCATCGGCCAGCGCCGCGACATAAGCGCGTGGGTCGCGGATGAATCCGTGATCGCGCATCACCGCGAGGCAGGTGATTTCGGGGCCGAGCGCGGGTTCGAATTCCTGCACGGCACCCCCTTCGATGATGTCGGGGACAAAGCCATGTTCACGCCGGAGCGCAAAGCTGTAGGCGTCGGCCTCATAGGCGGCGCGATCCCTGAAGGCAAAGCTGTAGGGGCTGTCGGCCATCCAGGCGGCGGCGGCGGTGCCACGGGTCAGGCTCTTGTGCTGTTCGACGCTGTCGCCAACGATCGGGGCCAGCCCGGCGGCGATGCGGCGGGTATCGGCATCATTGGCGTGGCCCAGATAGCGGATCAGCCAGGGCAGCAGTTTCGGCAGGTAGGACCAGCGCAGAAACAGCGGGAAATCGCGGCTCATGAGATAGCCCGGCCCCTTGGCGATCAACCCCGGCGCGGTGACCGGCACCATCGCGCAGGAGGCCAGCACGCCGCCATTGCCATAGGATGTGCCCATGCCCGGCGCGCCGCGATCGACCAGGGTCACCTTGCGCCCGGCGCGGGCCAGCCAGATCGCGGTGGACACGCCGACAATGCCCGCGCCGATGACGATGACGGGACGCGTCATATCCGGCCCACCTTTGGGCTGCTTTCGAAAAACACCTCTGACACCAGCGATTTCCCCCCCCTCCATACAATGCCCGATTCCGACATAACGTCAACTTTTTGTTGACATTTTGTCGATATATTGCACAGTTTACCCATGTCACACACCGATCTTGGTCCTGTCGTTTCCTCCGCCCATCTGGCCGAAGGCAGCTTTCCCGAAATTTCGGAGTTCGAATTTGGCCTGACGCTTGCCAATAATGCCTTTCACCGCTGGATGATGCGCGCCATGGCGACGGCCGGTCACCCGGAACTGTCGGCGTTGGATGTGCTGGTCGTGCACTCGGTCTTTCACCGTGACCGGCCCAAGACATTGGCCGATATCTGCCTCGTCCTGCATATCGAGGACACGCATACCGTAAATTACGCCATCAGGAAGCTGGTCAAATCCGGGTTGGTGCGCGAAGGGCGGCAGGGCAAGGAAAAAATCGTCAGCACGACCGAGGCGGGGGCGGCGGTATGCCGTCGATACCGTGAAATCCGTGAAGCGCTGCTGTTGCGCGCAGTGACCGAACTGGGATTTGATCCGGACCAGGTTTCGCATCTCAGCACGCTGCTCAGGCTGATGTCGGGGCAATATGATCAGGCCGCGCGGGCGGCGACGACCTATTAGGGTCATGGCGAGCTCCTGAGCGTGTATTTCCCGATCACATCGGGGGCAGCTGCGCTGCCAAGGCCGGGACCGTCGGGCACGATGACCTGGCCGTTTTCAATGTGAAACCGGGTTTCGAGTATATCTTCTACAAGAAAATAGCGGGCCTGATAGAACTCGCAGCCAAGCGTGATTTCGGGGGTGGCGGCAATCATGTGGGTGCCCGCCAGATGGGCCAGCCCGGCCTCGAACATATCGCCGCCATAGGCCGACATGCCGACCGATCCGGCCATCCGCGCAACGCTTTGGGCGCGCGTCAGCCCGCCTGATTTCATGATCTTGACCGACACGCCATCGGCCAGCCCCATCGCCGCCGCCTGCATCATGTCTTCGGGGCCGAACACGGATTCATCGGCCAGCAGCGGCACGTCGATACTGTCGCGGATCCGCGCCATCAGATCGCGCAGATGCGCCTTGACCGGCTGTTCGATGAAATCGGGCTGGAACGTTGCGACATCACGCAGGCAGGCCAATGCAGTGTCATGGTGCAGGCCCTGATTATAATCGACCCGGATGGAAAATTCGGGGAAATCGGCGCGCAGCCGATCCAGCCGCATCATGTCGAAAGCGTGGGTCTTGAAGCCGGTCTTCAGCTTGATGATACGCAGACCGTCATCGCGCAACCGCGCCATCAGCGCCAGATCCTTGTCAAAATCGGGGTCGGCGATGGAACATGACAGCGCGATGGTCTTGCGGAACCGCCCGCCCAGAAGCGCCCAGACCGGCACCCCCAGAACATGGCCCGTCAGATCCAGCAGCGCGGTTTCCAGCGCCGCCTTGGCCTCGGTGCAATGGGCAACGGCGACCTGCGCATCAGCCATGATGGCGGCGCGGTCAGCCAGTTTGCGGCCCAGCACCAGCGGGCGGATGTAACGATCGAGCGCGGCATATGTGGCCTCGGGCGAGCCGGTGAACACAACCCAGGGGCTGGCCTCACCCCACCCGATGCTGCCATCCTCGCAGGTCAGCCGCAGCACCACGATATCGACGGCATGCTCCACCGATCCGATGCCGTGATCGCGCCGTGCAGTGACCGGCAGCGCCAGATGCCACAGATCCATGGCGGTAATTCTTTGGTTCAGTGGCACGCCGTCCCCCCACGGTTACGCCCGGCCAGCCTGCCCCGCCAATACTATCATTTCAAATACTATAATATCTGGAAGCCATCATCAAAGGTGATAGTATCGCGCCATGTCGCTCAGATTTCGCCAGCTTCAGGCCTTTCATGCCATTTTCGAGACCGGCACGGTCACCGGTGCCGCCCGGCAATTGGGCATCTCACAGCCCGGTATTTCCAACCTGCTGGCGCAGCTTGAACGCCAGACCCGGTTTCGCCTGTTTGACCGGATCAAGGGCCGGTTGGTGGCGACGCCCGAAGCCGGCGTGCTGTATCAGGAGGTCGATACCGTGGTGCGCGGGCTGGATCATGTGACGCAAGCGGTGGTCGATCTGCAGAACAAGCAGGCCGGGCAGCTTCAGGTCGCGTCGCAACATTCGATGTCATTTGGTTTCATGCCCAAGCTGATTGCGCAATTTGCCCGGGCGCGGCCCGATATGACGATCTCGTTCCAGTCGCAATATTCGGTCAAGATCCAGGAATGGGTCAGCGCCGGATTGTTCGAGATCGGGGTGTGCGAATTGCCGCTTCTGCAGGACGGGTTGAACGCGCAGCTGCTGCCGGTCGAGCTGATGCTGGCGCTGCCCGAGGACAGCCCGCTGGCCGCACATGAAATTCTGACCCCGCATTTGCTGGCGCGCCAGCCCTTTATCGTGATGGGGCCGGAACATGTCACCCACCGGCGGCTGCGCGAGGCCTTTGACAGCGCCGGAGTGACCCTGCGCACCCGGGTGCATTCGCATCTGTTCAAGAACCTTCTGAGCTTTGTGCAGGAGGGCATGGGCTGTGCGCTGATGGATCCGTTTGCGTTGAATTTTGCCCGCGAGGGGGGCTTTGTCAGCCGCAGATTTCGCCCCCGCCTGTTGATGGAAATGGCCGTGATCACATCACGCAGCCGCCCGTTGTCAACCGTGGGGCAGGAGTTTCTGGAATTGCTGAGCGGCGCGCTGGAGCCTTACCGGGCGGAGGACTAGGGCAAGGGGGGGCGTTTGTGGACTCAGAAAATATTCGGCGTTGCGCGTGATGCAACCACCCCGGGGCTCCGCCCGTTCGCGCCTGAAACGCTCCACTGGAGCGTTTCCGGGACGGCGCTCACCCCATCCACCGCCGCACCGGGGCGGCGGCTTCCTGCAGCGGTTGGGTCATCACATCCACCAGGCTCGGCCCGTCATGGGCGATGGCCGCAGCGAGGGTCTTCTCCAGATCGGCCGGATCGGTGACGGTGTAGGATTTGACGCCATAGGCCGCCGCCACCGCCGCATGGTCGACGCGGTTAAAATCAACATTGTAATAGCGCGCGCCCTTATCGGCCATCTGGCTGGCCTTGATCCAGCCAAAACTGGCGTTGGAAAACACGATATAGGTGATCGGGGCGCGGCAGCGGGCGACGGTTTCCAGCTCGCCCGCCGTAAAGCCGAAGGATCCATCCCCCATCAGCCCGACAATCTTGGACCCGGGGCGCCCATACCACGCGCCAAGTGCCGCCGAGAGGGAATAGCCAAGCGCGCCATGCGCCCGGTTGGTGATGAAAAACCGCCCCGGTTGCGCCTGCTGGTAATAGGCCGACATATAGGGGCAACTGGTGCCGGGATCTGACACCACGATGGCATCCGCGGGCAGCAGCCGGTTGAGCGTGGCAATGATGCGTTCGGGCCGGATCGGGGCCGCGTCGCTGATTGCCAGCGCGTTGAACCTGGCAAATTTGCGCGCCTTGCGGTCAGCCACCGCAGCCGCGCCGCCGAATGTGGCCACCCCCTGCCCCATGCCATCCAGCACCGCGTTGAGCGCCGCCAGCGCCAGACGCAGATCGCCGACCACGCCAACCTCGGTCTGGTAATTCGCGCCGATCACCATCGGATCGGCATCGAAATGGATGATGCGGGTGCCTTGTGTGGGGGCCTCCCACCGCGATGTGGTGGTCGATCCGGCGCGGAGCCCCATGAAGATCACCAGATCGGCGGCCTGCATCGCCTCCCAGGTTTCATCGGTGCCACCATTGGAGCCGACAACACCCAGGGATTGGGCATGGCTGTCGGCCAGCGACCCCTGCCCCGATATCGAGCTGGCGACCGCAATGTCGAGCCGCGAGGCAAGGCGCGCCAGCTCCTCCCAGGCCCCGGCAATCACCACCCCGCCACCGCAGACGATCAGCGGCGATTTGGCCGACAATATCGCCGCCACCGCCGCCTCGGCCGCGCCGGGTTCAGGCGACTGGCGATAGGCGGGGAATGTGGCATGTGCGGGGTCGGCCCAGATATCGCCCGGGTCCACATCCTCATATTGAATGTCATAGGGCAGCCCCAGATGCGCCGCGCCGGGGCGCCCCGTGGTCATGGCGCGAAAGGCCATGCGCACCATGCGCGGGATATGGGCGGCCTGCCGGATCACCGTATTCCACTTGGTCAGGGGCCGCATCAGCGCCTCTTGGTCCACTTCGGTCAGCGGGTATTTGCCATAGCTGCCGACGGATATGTCAGAGGTGATGCCAAGCACGGCAATGGAGCTTTCGGAGGCCTCGATCAGCCCCGGAAGGATATAGGTGGCCCCGCCGCCCGAGGGGCCTTCGGCGACGCCGGGGCGGCCCGTGACGCGGGCATAGGCATCGGCCATATAGGTGGCGGAGCGCTCATCGCGGGTCAGCACATGGGTGATCTGGTGATCAAGCCCGCGCATCGCATCGTAAAACGGCAGGCTGGTATCGCCGCAGAGGCCAAAGATATGGCGCACGCCATGCGCCTGCAGCATCCGCAGCAGCGCCTCGGCCCCGTTCATCCGGTTCGACATGCCCCGCCCCCCTTTTTTGCGCCTCGCATCGCCTGAATGATATACTGTATACAGGTCAATATATCTTGCGTCACTCACGAAAAAATATCAAGATGCCGGGCAGAATAGCGGAGACCCCGAGCGATGCCCGACACGACCCAGAGCAATGTTGACCGCATCACCGAGCAGCTGCGCCGGATGGCCGCCGAATTTACCATCAAACCCGAAGAGCGCATCCGCGAGGGGGAAATGGCGCGGGCGCTGTCGGTCAGCCGCACACCGCTGCGCGAGGCGCTGAACCGGCTGGTATCGGAGGGGTTTCTGACCTTCACCAGCGGCCAGGGGTTTTTCTGCCGCGCACTGACGCCGGAAAAGATCCTCGATCTCTATGAGGCGCGCATGGCGGTGGAATGCGAGGCCCTGCGGCTGTCGCTGGCACGTGCCGGGGATGGTGCGATTGCCGCAGTCAAGCAGGCGCTGGAGGCCGATGAGCCGCATTATTCCACCACCAGCGACCCGATCCGCCTGTTGCAGATGGATGAGGCATTTCACATGGCGCTGGTCGGGTTGTCGGGCAATGCCGAACTGGCCCGGATGCTGGACAATATCAACGGGCGTATCCGCTATGTGCGGATGATGGGGCTGTCGCTGCTGCGCGCCGATCAGGACGGGCGCGGCCGGATGGCGGACCATCGCGACATATTGCAGGCGCTGGCCGCGCGCGATGAGCCCCGCGCGGTTTCGATGTTGCGGGCCCATATCGGGATGCGGCGCGAAGATGCCATTCAGGCCGTGCGCAACGCGTTTTCCCATATCTATGTGCAGGCAGGATAACGACAAATGGCAACAACACGCGGCGGCAAGACGGTCTATGGGGCCAGCGTCGGCATCTTGATGCTGGAGACGCGATTTCCCCGCATTCCCGGCGATATCGGCAACGCTTTGAGCTGGGATTTCCCGGTGCACTACAAAGTGGTGCGCGGGGCCACGCCCGACATTATCGTGCGCGGCGTGGCGATGGACCGGCTGGAGGATTTCATCGAGGCCGGGCGCGAATTGGTGGCAATGGGCTGTGACGCGATCACCACCAATTGCGGGTTTCTTGGGGTGATGCAGGCCGAAATGGCGGCCGCCCTGCAGGTGCCGGTGCTGACATCCTCGCTGATGCAGGTGCCGATGGTGCAGGCGACGTTGCCGCCGGGCAGGCAGGTCGGCGTGCTGACCATATCGGCACCATCGCTGAGCCCCGAATTGCGCGCCGCGACCGGCATGGCACAAGATACGCCGGTGGTGGGCACCGAGGCCGGGCGCGCCTTTTCCCGCGACATTCTGGGCGATGCGGGTGAGATCGATTTTGACGCCTGCCGCCTGGACCTGCTGGATGCGGCCGATCAGTTGGTGACAGCGCATCGCCAGACCGGGGCCATCGTGCTGGAATGCACCAATATGGTGCCCTTTGCCGCCGATATCCGCCGCGCCACCGGGTTGGCGGTCTATTCGATCCACACCGCCATAAGCTGGTTTCAGGCCGGGCTGATGCCGCGCCGCTTTGGCCGTGATCTGGATGATCCGCGCGGGGGGTAATCCGGGGATTCGAGAAATCGCAGGAACATATTGCTGGTCGCGGCGGCATTGGTCAGCGTCACTGCCCCTTCATCGGCGCGCCAATCGAGCCCGCTTTTTCTGCACCATGCCAGCGCCCGGTCGAGCCGTTTGACGACAATATCCATCGCAACAATGCCGGGATCAGGCTGCGCCGCCAGATCGGGCGGCAAGGGCCCGAATATCGCCGTTATCGCGGCCCCGGTCTGCACCGTGATGGTGCCATTTGCCGTCGGAACGCGAAAGCCGCCCTGCACATCGCTTGGCGGGCCATAAAGCGCGCCCAGCATGGTTCGCAACGCGGGCTGGTCGGGGTTTTCGGCCCGGATCGTGACGCCCGCAATGCCCTGGGCCGAATTGGGATGGATCAGCCAGTCCGGCACATAGATCAGATCGGGCCGGTGTTGCTGGCACAGGAAAAACGACAGCCGCGGGAAGGTGGCATTGGGCAGCAGCGCCAGCGAGGTCTCGGTGCGCCCGCTGCGACCATCCGGCAGGGTCACGTCGCGGCCGAATTCGAGATGGCCCGCCACGGTAAGGCCGGCGCGTTTTGCGCGCGCGGCATCGGCCCGGGCATCGCTGCTGTGCAGGGCGGTCAGCGCCACGCCTTCGCGGGCTTGCAAATGGCGGTGGATATGGCGGCCAAAGCGGAACGCGCCGGCCGGGTGCTGATCCAGCAACGCCTCATCTGAGATGCCCATGATCTCGATCAGGCAGCCTTGAAACATCGCCAGGCTGGTATTGGTGCCCCAGGGGTGCTGGCCCACCGGCGTCATGGTGAAGCCAAGCGATATCAGACGGTTGCGCAGGCCCACGATGTCATGGGTCGCAATCAGCGGGTGGTCGATGCCGAACCGGCCGTTCATGGCGCGCCGGGGGCGAAGCTGACCCGGGCCGGGCCGCGGATTTCACCGCGCGGGCCGGCCAGGGTCATGGCGTCGGGCACATCGGACAGCACCACCGCACCGGCACCGATATTGGCCCCGGCCCCGATGCGGATATTGCCCAGCACGGTCGCGCCCGCGCCAATCACCGCCCCCGCCCCGATCCGCGGGTGACGCGCCGGGCCGCTCTGGGTCAGGGTGCTGCCAAGCGTGACATTGTGCCAGATCGAGACATTGTCGCCGATCACCGTGGTCTCGCCGATCACGCAGCCAAGCCCGTGATCCAGCCACAGCCCGCGCCCGATCCGCGCGCCGGGATGGATATCAACCCCAAGCGCCCGCGACAGGGCCGATTTCACCGCCAAGGCCCGGAGCCTGTCGCCCCCCGCCCAGATTTGATGCGCGACGCGATGGCCCATCACGGCATGGGCACCGCGCGAAAACAGCAACGTGGCCACCGCGCCGCCGGGCTCGAAATTGCGCCGCGCGGTCTCGGTTATGTCATAGGCGGAGGTTTCAGCCAGCACAGGGTTTTCGGCATAGACCGTATGGGCCGCGTCGCGGATGGCCGCATTGGCGCAGATCCCGCCTAGCAGCGCGCCTGCCAGGGTGGCGAAATCGGTGCAATCACCGGCTGACAGCCCCACCAGCGCCGCGATATCGGGCCGGTCGCTCAGCAGCGTTCGGCAATCATCGAGCAGGGTTCCGGGCATTTCAGGACACATAGCCAAACGCTATGCGCGGAATCGGGGCGGTGTCGAGCCAGACCGCCTTGGGCGCGGTATATTCCAGCAAGGCGTCAGTTCCGCTGGAGCGGCCAAAGCCGGACCCGCGCGAGCCGCCAAACGGGGCCGAGACGTGAATCGCCTTGTAGCTGTTGATCCAGAACGTGCCGGCGCGCACTGCCGCCGCCACCCGCTGCGCAAGCGCGCCATCATTGGTCCAGACCGCGCCGGCCAGGCCGAAATCACTGTCATTGGCCAGGGCGATGGCCTCATCCTCATCGCCGAAAGGGATTGCGGTGGCGACGGGGCCGAAGATCTCAGCCCGGGCGGCGGTGGCGGAATTGTCCAGCCCCGCCAGCAGCGTCGGGGCGACGAAAAAGCCGCGTTCGGGCAGGGTGTCGCGGGTCATCACGGCGGCCCCTTCGCCAGCCGCGCCCGCCACCATGGCCTTGATATGGGCCCATTGGCGCGCATTGCCGATCGGGCCGATTTCGGTGGCGTCCTCCAGCGGATCGCCAAGCCGGATCGCGTTCATGCCCGCGCTCAGCATCTCGAGCATCGCATCATGGCAATCGCGTTGCAGCAACAGCCGCGAGCCTGCGACGCAGCTTTGCCCGGCGCCCGAGAAGATCGCCGCCTGCGCCCCCAGACAGGCCGCTTTCAGATCGGCATCGGCAAACACGATATTGGCCGATTTGCCGCCCAGTTCGAGGATCACCGGCGTCAAGACCTGCGCCGCCGCAACCGCCACAAGGCGCCCGGTTTCGGGCGATCCGACGAACACCACCTTGCGAATTGCGGGATGCGCGATGGCCGCCTGCCCCGCCGTGGGGCCAAGCCCGGCCAGCACATTGACCAACCCGGCCGGCAGCCCCGCGGCTTCGGCCAGTCTGACCAGCGCCACGGTGGTGACCGGGGTCAGCTCTGATGGTTTGATGACCACGCCATTGCCGGTCGCGATGGCCGGTGCGATCTGCCAGCCGCCGGTAAAGACCGGCGCGTTCCAGGGCGTGATCTGGAACACCACGCCAAGCGGTTCGCGCAAAGTATAGGTCAGATGGCCCGAGGGCACCGGGATGACCTCGCCATGCAGTTTATCGGCCCAACCGGCGTAATAGGTGAACATCTCGGCCATTTTGGCCACCTCAACCCGGGCATCGCGGATCGGTTTGCCCGCCACCAGCGCCTCCAGCCGGGCCAGCGGTTCGGCATGGGCCAGCACGGCGCGGGCGATGTCAGTCATGACATGACCGCGCGCGGCGGGGGTGAAGCCCTGCGCCCAGTCACGTTGGGCCTTGGCGGCGGCGGCGCAAGCCTGCATGGCCAGATCGGCCCCGGCGTCCCTATAGGTGGTCAGCACCTCTTCGGTAAAGGGATCGACCAGGGTGATGGTATCGCCCTGCCCGTCAAGAAGCGTGCCGCCGATCAGGCTTTGCACCCGGTCGCCCAAGCCAAGTGCTGCCATGGTCTCGGCGAAGATATCCTGGCGGTTCATGGCTTTGCCTCCGGCATCCGGAACCCGGTGATCTTGTTGAAATCGGCAGCATCGGGCAAGGCGGCGGCGCTGGCGGCCCAGATCTGCGCGATGGCATCGAAGCCGGGCATATCCACGCCAGACCCCGCCGCCAGATCGCGCGCCAGACGCAGATCCTTGCGCATCAAACCCATGGTAAAGCCGCTGTCAAAAGCCTCGGACAGCACCCATTTGGGGTAATTCACCTCACTGACGCCGCTGCGCCCGGAACCGGCATTGATCGCCGCCAGCAACGCCTGCGGATCGACGCCTGCTGCCGCGCCCAGCCGCATCGCCTCGCCCATCAGCACCAGATTGGCGGCGCAGAGCATGTTGTTGACGATCTTGGCCGCGTGGCCCGCGCCTGGCCCCCCGACATGCACCGTTTTGGCGGTCAGGATGTCGAGCAGCGGGCGGAGGGCCTTGATGGCATCAGCGTCGCCGCCCAGAAGCATCGTCATGGTCCCGGCGCGCGCCGCAGCAGGCCCGCCGCTGACGGGGCCGTCAATGAAATGGAACCCCGCCGCCTGGCCCTGTGCGTATAGTGCCTGTGTGGTTTGCGGGTCCGAGGTGGAGCTGTCCAGCAGCGTCGTGCCGGGGCTGAGATGGTCCGCTATCTCTGCCATCACCGCCCGCACGATGGCCCCGTTGGGCAGCGACAGCACGATCACATCCGCCTGCGCGGCCAATGTGGCGGCGCTGTCGGTGATCTCTGCGCCCGCATCGGCCATGGCTGCGCGCGCGCCCGGGTCGGGGTCATGGCAGATCAACGCCTGAGCGTTCTGCAACAGGTGGCGCGCCATGGCCCCGCCCATATTGCCGCATCCGATAAGGCCCAGTTTCATGGGTCCACCCCTTTTTCATCGCCGGTATCGGGGGGCATTTTGGCATGGAAAGGTCGGGCCGGAAAGAACAACGAAAGAAGAATATCGTTGCGCTGCATGCAACGTATACCTAACCGGAAAAAGCCGACATATGCCGCGCCAGATGGCCCGCCAGCGCCTGCGCCGCACGCGGCAATTCGCGGCCCTCACGGGCGATCAGGGCGGCCTCGCTGGCGTCAAAACCTGGCTCTGCTATGTCACGCGCGATCAGGCGTCCCTCAGAGATATCGGCCATCGCGGCAAAGCGCGGCAGGAAGGTCACGCCCATGCCGGAGCGCGCGAAAGCCAGCAGGGCGGCGATGGATGCGGTCTGGACCACGGCAAACAGGCGCTGCCCGGCGCGCGCCTCGGCCCGGGCCAAAAGCGCGCCGATGCCAGTGCCGCCGATGGCCACCGCCGCCGGAAACCCGGCCAGCGCGGCCATGTCCAGCGGGCCGGGTGGCGTGGCAAAGCGGGTATCGGGGCGGGCCAGCATCACCAGCGGCTGGCGGTGCCGGGCGATCTGTTTGATCTGCCGGTCGGGGGTCACGTCATAGGCCAGACCGATATGGGCCTGATCGGTGAGGATCTGATGCGTCACCGCCTCGGTGGTGCCGACATTCATCGTGTAGGTAATGCCGGGATGGGCCGCCACGAAGCCGGGCAATGCGCCGCTGACCAGATCACCGGCAAAGCCTTCGCCCACGGCCAGCGCCACCTTGCCGCGCGCCATGCCCTTGAGCGCGTCAAACTGCGATTGCAGCGCCTCGAACTCTCCGGCCTGACGGCGCAGCAGTTCCTGCAACAGCGCGCCGGCTTCGGTCAGTTGCACGCCGCGCCGGCCGCGTTCGATCAGCGTGGTGGCAAGCTGGCGTTCCAGGCCTGCGATGGCGCGGCTGATGGTCGAGGGTTGGACCGCCAACGCCTCGGCCGCGCCGCGCACCGTGCCCGCCTGAATGGCGGCCAGAAAGGCGCGGGTCTGTTTCGGGTCGAGACTGTGCATTGCATCCTTTCTGCGCATAAGAACCGGCGGGCTACGATCGCGGGCCGCAAACCCGGGTCAGTAATCCCGCTCAAAGAATATCCCCAAGCCGCCCTGCCCGTCCGAGCCCAAGCTGCCGCGCGCGGTCAGGTTGGGCGTCAGGTCGAGGTTCAGCGACAGCTCCGCGTCACCATCCGAGCCGATGCCGATATCGGTATAGGCGTTTTCGCCGATATAGCGGCCCAGGCGCAGCTCGGAATTGCCCGCCGCATCGGTGCCCAGATCCAGATCATCGACGCCGAGAGCGTCGCGGATCGAGCCGATGATGCTGCCCGACCCGGCCAGCCGCGACAGCCCATCGACCAGTTGCAGCGCCTGCACCGCCGACAGGCTGGAAGTGCCGCGCCCGAACAGCAGCCGCGACAGGATCTCATCCTCGGGCAGGCTTGGCAGTGAACTGAGCGTCAGTTCGGGGGCCTGCGCCGGGCCGGACAGGGTGATGATGATCAAGGTGTCGCCGGCCCTTGTCTGGCCCACGACCTCCAGGAACGGATCGAAACTGCCCGACAGGGTGACCGAGGCCCGGGTCAGGTCAAAGCGCTGCCCGAGCAGCGACAGGCGGCCCCGGATCAGATCGAACTGGCCCGAGGGAATGACATTGGCGCTGCTGCCGCCGACCCGGATCGACCCGCCCAGTTCGGCGTCCAGCCCGCCGCCGCGCAGGAAGATCCGGTTGGCGGCGATGATGGTCAGATCGAGCGGCAGCGGCGGCCCGGATGCGCCCGCGCCCCGCAGCAGCCCGGCATTGGCGCGGGTGGCGTATTGGGCGGCATTTTCGCCGATATGGCGGATCTCGGGGATCGGTTCGGCACTGCCGAAAGAGGTGGGTTCGATCAGGATATCGGTCTGGCCAAGCGTGATCCGGCCGCTCAGCGCGGGGCCACCCGTCATCGGCCCGGCCAGCGTGATATCGCCGCGTGTTATCATTGTCTGGAACAGATCACCCTGCGCAATGCGGGCCGCATCGAGGCCGATGTCAAAGCGGCCCGGCAGGCCCGGCGCGCCCAGATCGAGGCTGCCCGACAGGGTCACGGCACCGCCCGCGGCCAGGCTACCCTGCCCGGTCAGATCGGCGCGCCCGCCCGCCAGCGTTATCCTGGCCGATGCGCCCTCGACCGCCAGCCCGGCATCGGGGGCGGCAATCCGCATGTCGCGCAGCGCGATGGTGCCGCTGAGCGCCGACAGGCCCGGCGGACCGGCAAGGGCAAGGTTCAGATCGGCGGTTCCCTGCACCGAATTTGGCGCGATGAAGGGGTTGACCAGCGCCAGTGCCGCGCTGCCGCTCAGCGCCAGATCGACCGCGCCACCGGGCAGGCCCACCTGCCCCGTTGCCGCCATTGCGACACCGTTTTGCAGGCTTGCCTCTGCGGTCAGATCCCAGGGCAGGCCGGCGGTTTCGCGGGTCAATATGGCCTGGGCGCTCAGCGGGCCCGATAGTGACGGGCTGAGCAGGCCCGCATTGGCCAACCGGGCCGCGATCTGCAGGCGGCTGGCGGTTGAGGAGAGGCTGGCATTGCCATCGGCCCCGATCTGGCTGCCCGCGATATCGAAGGCCTCAAGGCGCAAACCTTGCGCGTCGCGGATGGCGCGCGCCGTGGCCCGGGTTTCGCCGCCAAAAAGCCCGGCCGGTTCGCCAAGGCCCAGAGACAGATCCTGCGCCACCGCCACCAGATCCAGATCAAAGGCACCGGACAGCAATTCGACCTCGCCGGCAATCTCTGCCGTCACCGCGCCCGTCAGCTCCGACCCGGCCAGACCCGAAAAGGCAGCGATATCGGGCAGGGTGGCTTGCAGGTCGGTGGTCAGGATCAGCGCGTTTTCCGCTGCCGCGATCCGGGCCTGCCCCTGCATCCGGGCGTTGTCAGCGGCGATCATCAGGGCATCGATGCGCAGCGGCTCACCCCTTTGCCAAAGCACCGAGAAGGCGGCCTGCCCGGCCCCGCCAACTGCTGTCTGCATGGCCGCATCGGGCAGCGCCAAGCCGCTAAATTCCGTTTCCACTTCAGCCGTGACCCGGGCCAGCAGATTGCCCGGGGCGCTGATACTGCCCGACAGCGTCAGTTCGGCGCGATCCAGGCGCGTCTCATCGACGCGCAGCGCAAGCAGCACGGCCTGACCGCTCCAGCTATCGCCCGCCGCACGGTCATAGCTGAGGCTGATATCGGCGGCGGCAACCTCCACCACCTGACCCGGCACCGGCAGGCGCACGGGGCCTGATCCATCCGGGCGCAGTTCGGCGCTCAGGCTGAAATTTTCCGGCACGCCGCCGGGATCGAGCGCAGCCCTGCCGGCGATACGCAGCGACGCGGTCGAGAGGTCGAACGCCTGCAACTCCATGGCCCCGTCAGCGGCCCGCACGGCGCGCACCGTCGCCCGGGTATCATCGCCAAAGAAGGGCTGATATTCCGGCAGCAGGAACCGCGCGACATCACCGGCCAGATCGAGCGCCAGCCATTGGTCGCCGTTCTCAGTACGCGCCAGGGTGATATCGCCCGAAATGCGCGCCACCCCGTCACTGGCCAGCGTGAGGGTGCTGGAAAAGTCGCTCAAGGGGCCGCTGCCCGCGATGGCAAGCTCGATCGCGGGCGCATCATTGATGCCCAGAGCCGTGACCACGATGCCGCCGGGATCTTCGCGCAGGTCAAGGGCAAGATCGAGCTGGCGGCTGTCATTGCCAAAGGACGCGGCCAGGGCAAAGACGCCTTCGGGACCGTCGAGCCGGATCAGATCGAGCGCCGCGCGGCCCTCCCCCTCGGCCAAGCTGACCCGGCCGCTGGCGCTGGCCACCACCGCGACCCCCAGAACCGGCGCGCCCAGTTCGATCCGGGCCGCCTCAAGGCTTGCAATGCGGATCGAGACCGGCAGATCCGGCAGCGCAAAGGGCGTGGCCTCGGGCCTGGCCGGGTCGGGGTCGGTTTCCGGCAGGCGGGCCAATATGATGCGGGTCGCGGCCAGCCGGGTGATATCAATCTCGCCGCGCAGCAGCG
This sequence comes from Alterinioella sp., assembly GCF_058343375.1. Lineage (NCBI taxonomy): Bacteria > Pseudomonadati > Pseudomonadota > Alphaproteobacteria > Rhodobacterales > Paracoccaceae > Alterinioella > Alterinioella sp. Next base: position 66,561 of record NZ_JBTUJH010000019.1, on the reverse strand, counting down.
CCGCGCGCCGCCAGGTCAGTTCGGCCCCCTCAAGGGTCAGCCAGATGCCCGCGGCATCGGCGATGGTCAGGCGCTCCAGCGTGGCGGAGGAACTGAGCGCGCCGGCAAAACCTTCGATCCGCACCTGCCGCGCGGCCCCGTCCGACAGCGCATCCTCCAGAAACCGCACCAGACGCGAGCGGTCATCTTCCTGCGCCTGCGCCGGGGGAATGGCGCTGAACAGGGCCAGGAAAAGGAGGATCAGAAACCGGGTCAAAAGCTTTGCCCCAAGCCAAGATAGAGAAACAGATCGCGCCCCGCGCCGGGGCCGGTGATGGGCGTGGCAAGATCCAGCCGGATCGGGCCGATCGGGGTGGCATAGCGCAGCCCGAGCCCGGCCCCGGCCTGCTCACCACTGCGGCCCGCCCCCCAGGCATCCGATGAAATCCACCCGAAATCGGCAAATGCCACCGCGCCGAAATTGCCCACCAGATCCTGACGCAGTTCCAGCGATGCCCCCAGATAGCTGCGCCCGCCAGTGGCGACACCGCCCTGCAACGCGCCCAGCGATTGATAGCCCTGCCCGCGCACCGTGCCCGCGCCGCCCGAGTAAAACAGCCAGTCGGGCGGCAGGGCCGTGATGTCACCGCCATCGACGCTGCCCAGTTGCAGCCGGGCCGCGACCCGGGTTTGGTTATCAGCCCCGAAGCCACGATAGGCGCGCAGATCGGCGGTCAGGCGGATACCGCTACCATCGCGGAACATGGTGAATGGGATCAGTTCGGCCGCACCATACCAGCCCTGCGCCGCGTCAAAGGCGTTGTCGCGCCCGTCCCAGGTCAGGCCGGCGGGCAGCGCCAGCATCAGGATCTGACGATTGGAAAATGCATCCCTGACATCCGAATATTGGATCATCGCCGCCAGATCGCCGTCCAGCCGGTCGGAAAACCGATGTGCCAGGCCCAGTTCGGCGGCAAGGCTGTCGGCGCTGAAAAGCACCTCATCGAGATGTTTGGCCTGCAGGCCAAAGCGCAGGGTCGTGTCGGGGGTCAGATCGGCGGGGCGTGAAAACTGCACCCCCAAAAGACCGTCAAAGCCGCCATCAGCCCCGCCAAGCCCCGAAATTTCGGCGTCAAAGCGCAGCCGTTCGGCCCCGCCCCAAAGGTTGCGATGCAGCCAGAACCCGCTGAGCGAGAGGCCCTCCGGCGTGGCAATCTCGGCCCCGAAGCCGAGGCGACGCAAGGGCGCTTCGACCAGATCGGCGCGGATATCGACCCGGCTGCTTTGCGCGCGCGGCACTTCGCTGAGGCTGACCGAGGCAAAGACGCCGGTATCGCGCAGCCTTGCCGCCACCCGGGCCAGCGTTTCGGGATCAAAGCGCGCGCCCTCGGGCAGGCCCGCGATACGCGCAATCCGCTCCGCGCGCATCCGGTCCTGGCCTTGCGGGATCAACTGGCCAAACTGGTTCAGCGGCCCGGGCGTCAGGGCGATATCGACATCCAATTCGCCCGCTTGCTGGCGGGCCGTGATCTGCTGGCCGGAAATGGCGGCACCGGCATGGCCGGCGGCGCGCCAGCCGTCAATACCCGCCTCGGCCGCCTGGCGCAGCACCCGGGTCGAGGCGATCTGACCGGGCGCAAAGCCCGGCGGCAGGGAAGTGCCCGGGGCCAGCGGCGCAATATCGGCGCGGCCAAGCCGAAACGCGGTGCCGGGATCAATGGTGATGGCCACCGATTGCACCGATGCGGGCGGGCGAAAGGGCGACAGCGCCGCAACCTCAACCCCGTTCACCCGGATCGAAATTTCCGGGCCGAAATAGCCGAATTCATACAGCACCGCCAAAAGCCGGGCGTAATCGGACCTTGCGGCGGCCAGAATGTCCTGCGCAGGCGCCCCGGGTTCACCGATGACGGCCTGGCTGCGCGACGCCGCCAAAAGGGCTGCGCGCAGATCATCCGAGGCCCCCGGCACCTCAAGGCGCAGGGCATTCTGCGCCAGCGCCATTCCGGCCATCAGGCAGAATGTGACACTGAGAAGGGTCAGGCGGCGCATGGCATGGATCCGGGGCTGCATTGCCCCAAATCTAGGGCAGCCGGGGCAACTGTGCCACCGGCAAAAACGATTATCCGGCGGGCGCGGCGCAAAGCGCGGACCGGCGGGGCTGCAAATGGCGGGTTTCCGCCGCCCGTTCAGATTTCCCCCAGTTTCATGATGTCATGCGCCCCGGTGGCAAATCCGATATGTTTTTGTTCCATGTAGAATTCGAATGACCAATCGCCGCCATCGCGCCCCATGCCCGAGGCCTTGACGCCGCCAAAGGGCGTCGGCAAATGTCGGACATTCTCCGAGTTCACCCAGATCATTCCGGCCTCCAGCGCGTCGCTTACCCGCAGGGCGCGGGTCAGGTCATTGGTCCAGACATAAGCAGCCAGCCCGTAAGGCGTGTCATTGGCGATCTGCAGCGCCTCGGCCTCAGAGCCAAACGGGATCGAGCTCAGCACCGGGCCAAAGATTTCCTCGCGCGCGATGCGCATCTGATTGGTGGCATTGGTAAACAGCGTCGGGCGGATGAAATAGCCCGCGCCGGCCAAAGCCACGCCGCCCGCCGCCAGCGTCGCGCCATCGGCGCGGGCTATATCGAAATAGCTGGTGACCTTGTTGAAATGTTCTTCGCTGATCAGCGGCCCGATCTCGGTGGCGGGGTCCAGCGGGTGGCCGACCTTGATGGCGTTGACGCGCGCCACCAGCCTTGCCTCGAAATCTTCCTTGATACTCTCCTGCACCAGCAGCCGCGAAGAGGAGGTGCAGCGTTCGCCATTGACCGAATAGATCATGAAAATCACCGCATCCAAAGCGCGCTCCAGATCGGCATCCTCGAATACGATCACCGGGTTCTTGCCGCCCAGTTCCAGATGCACCCGTTTCAGCGTGTCGGCCCCCTGTTTGGTGATCAGGGTGCCGGTGCGGCTTTCGCCGACAAAGGCGATGGCCCGGATCAGGGGATGTTCGGTCAGGGCGCGCCCGGCCTCCTCGCCAAAGCCGTTGACCAGGTTCAGCACGCCCGGCGGCAGGCCCGCGCTTTCGGCGATCTCGACCAGCAGGCGGGCGGTCAGCGGCGAGGCCTCGGCCGGTTTGTGAACCACGGTGCAGCCCGCCGCCAGCGCCGGGGCGATCTTCCAGGTCGACAGCATGAAGGGCGTGTTCCATGGCGTGATCACGCCGACCGGGCCAATCGGCTTGCGGGTGGTGATGTTGAGCAGCGTCGGCGAAGGCAGGGTCTGGCCATCGCGCGCCGATGTCGCTTGCGAAGCGAAATAGCGAAAGTTCTCGGCCCCGCGCAGCGCCGCCTTGGACATGAAGCGCAGGGTCTGGCCGGTATCCCAGCATTCGCAAAGCGCGATCTCCTCGGCGCGGGCCTCGATCGCGTCGGCCACATCCATCAGGATCTTTTTGCGCCTGGTCGCGGCCATGTCGCGCCAGGCCGGAAAGGCTTCTGCGGCGGCGCGGGCTGCGGCATCGATATCGCCCGCATCGCTGCGCGCGACATCGCAGATCAGGCTGTTATCGACCGGGCTGATGGTTTGAAACAGGCCGCCCGCGCCGTCCCGGTCCTGCCCGCCGATGCGGTTGCGAATGCCGGTGTCACGAAACCGCGCCAGATGGCCGTTCAGCCTGTCAATATTGCGGGCAAGGTCGGACATTGGCAGTTCCTCATGATTCAGTTGCGATGTTAAGCATTTTCCTTAACATGTCAACCAACAGGACCCATATCGCCCTGTTCTTGCCGCAACACTTAGGATATTAAGTAACTTCCATACCCGATAAAGCCGGAGCCTTTTTCGCGATGAGCCCCGATCAGCCCCCCGATCTGCCCCCGGCCCGCCGATCCCTGCCCTTTGCCCTGATGCGTGCGCGCGAAAAGGTGATGGCCCCGATCCGCGACATGCTGGGTGCCAGCGGCATCACCGAACAGCAATGGCGGGTGTTGCGGATGCTGTCGGAAAACGGTGCCATGGATGCCAGCAAACTGGCCGAACAGACCAGCCTGTTGCTGCCAAGCCTGACCCGGATCGCGCAGAACATGGTGGCGAACGGGCTGATTACGCGGGCCACCGACACCACTGATCGCCGCCGTCTGGTGTTGCAGATCACCCCTGCCGGGCAGGCGATTCTGGACGATAACCGCGCTGAGGCCGCCCGTATCGCGCAACGTTTCACGGATGTTCTGGGCCGCGAGCGGCTGGATGATCTGCTGGACGCGCTGGCCATGCTCGACGATCTCTGACCGGTTCCCTGTCAGGTCTTTTTCTTGTCATCAACGATGTTCATCGTGGCCACGCCGCTCTTGCCAAGTTCGACCGAGGCGAAGGGCCCGCCATGGCACATATGGCCGGGATCGGTCGGGTCCATCGGCTCGGCATCCGCCAGCACCTGGGCCGCGAATTGTTCGGCATTGTCGCGCGGGCGGTAGCCCAAAAAAGCGGCATTTGAATTATCCACCGGCGCGCGGTCATTGTCGGAGACCCCATAGATCACGGTAAACCCGGTCACCGGCGTGTCGATGGCGCGGGTGACAAGCTGGATCAGATCCTCATAGCTGAGCCAGGAACCAAGCGACCGGGGGTTGTTCACTTGCGCCGCGCTGAGAATGCGCAGATGCACGCTTTCCAGGCCGCGCTTGTCCCAATACATGCTGCCCAGATCCTCGGCAAAGCATTTGGCGAGACCATAGAACGTGTCGGGCCGGTGGGGCACGTCGGTGCCGATGAAATCGGTCTTGGGATACATCCCCACGGCATGGATCGAACTGGCATAGACCACCCGGCGCAGCCCGTTGCGATGGGCCGCCTCCCAGACATTATAGGCCCCGATGAAATTCGGCCCCAGCAGTTTTTCAAACGGCCCCTCATCGCAATAGGCCCCGAAATGGATCACCATATCGGCCCCGTCGAGAACCGCGATCATGGCATCGAGATCGGCCAGATCGGCGCGCATATAGCTCTCGCCCGGATAAAGCCGGCCGATATCCTCGACGATGTCGGTCGAGACCAGCGTATCGCACATCGCGGCCAGCGGTTCGCGCAGGTAGGATCCCAGACGGCCCGCGGCCCCGGTCAGAACGAGTTTCTTCATGTCATGTGTTTCCTTATCCCAAACGGTTCTTCACATCGGCCAGAAGCGCATCACTGGCGCGCGCCAGCAGCCCGCTATCCAGCCCGCAGGCCACGAAAGCAAAGCCTTCCTCCATCAGTTCCGCCGCAAAGCCCGGATCGCTGACCAGCGTGCCCACCGGCATGCCTTGCGCAATCAATCGCTGCGCCACCGGGCGGATCAGCGCCCAGACCTCAGGGTCCATCGGATTGCCCAGCTTGCCGATATCGGCGGCAATATCGGCCGGGCCGAAAAAGATGCCATCGACCCCGTCCACGGCTGCAATGGCCTCGGCGCGCCCCAGCGCCGCCGCCGTTTCCAGTTGCAGCAGCACGGTGGTTTCGGCCTCGACCCGGTCCAGATAATCGCCCACCCGGCCAAATCTGGTGGCCCGCGTGGTGCCCGAGACGCCGCGAATGCCACGCGGCGGATAGCGGGTGGCGGCCACGGCCTTTTCGGCCTCCTCGACAGACTGGATCATCGGAAACAGCAGGCCTTGCGCGCCCAGATCCAGCAGCCGCTTGACCGCGACGCCATCATTCCATTCGACCCGCACCAGCGCGGTAGTGTCGCTGCCGGCAAAGACCTGCAACTGGGCCAGAACCGACAGGTAATCATTCGGCGAATGCTCCATGTCGACCAGCGCCCAGTCAAACCCGGCATGGGCCGTCACCTCGGCGGCGATAGTGCTGCACAGGCTGATCCAGAGGCCGATCTGCTTGTCGCCAGCGGCCAGCGCGCGGCCAAAGCGGTTCGGGGGCAGGTTCATATCACGGCCTTTTCGATGAAGGGTGTATTTCTCACGACCCGATCAAAACCGAGCGGGCTCAGATCAAGGCTACGATATTCGCCATGGGTCAGCAATTCCGCCATGCCGCGCCCCATGGCGGGCGCTTGTTGCAGCCCGTGGCCGGAAAACCCGTTCAGGAAATAGAAGTTTTCCACCTGATCATGCGGCCCGATGATCGCGTTCTGATCAAGGATGTTATAGGCGTAATGCCCGGCCCATTCATTGACCACTTTGATCGCCTCAAAGGCCGGGATGCGGTTGGCCAGCACCGGCCAGATGTGATCGGCCCAGAGGGCATGATCCATCTCGAAATCATCATAGGCCACCGCCGGGTCATGCGGGCCATGCCCCCCGACCTGATAATAGCTGCCCTCCTGGCGGACATGCACGCCCGAAGGGTCGATGGTCAGCGGCAAGACCCGGTCCAGCGGCTTTTCGGCCTGAAACACCCAAGAGTAGCGCTTGCGCGGCTCGACCGGAATGTCGATCCCGGCCATGGCCGCACTGCGCGCGGCGCGCGGGCCCGAGGCATTCACCACCTTGCCACAGGCAATCTCCGCGCCCGATTTCAGCGTCACGCTCTGCACCTTGGTGCCTTGCGCGTTGCGGGTCATGGCGACCACTTCACCGGCGAAAAATTCAACGCCGCGCCGTTTTGCCGATCGCCGCCACCAGTCAAACACCGTGGCCCCGTCGAAATAGCCCTCATCGCGGGTGTTGTGGCTGCCCAGCACGATGTCACCCAGCTGGTAGAACGGGTATTGCGCCGCGATCTGGTCGGGGGTCAGCAACCGCGTGCCCGCGCCACAGGCGACCTGCACGGCATGGGCCGCGCGCAGCGCATCGGCAAATCCTTCGCTATCGGCCAGATAGAGATAGCCGAAATTGCGGATCGTCAGCGCCGGGGCCTCGGGCTCATTCATGTATTCGGCCAGATTGGTCACGAACTCGGCCCCGAATTGCGAGATCCGCACATTCAGCTCGGTCGAAAACTGCTGCCGGATACAGCTATTGGTGTGGGCGGTGGAGCATTTGGCATAGCTCGGGTCCATCTCCACCACCAGCACCCGGCCGTCGAAATCGGGATCATCCGCCAGGAACCAGGCGGTCGCGGCCCCCATCATCGCGCCGCCGATGATGATGATGTCATAGCTGGAATGCTCGGGCTGGCCGGTCACGTCACATCCTCTCCTCTTGCCACGGCGGCCTCGACTTCGGCGATCTCCGCTTGGCTCAGCCCATAATCGCGCGCCGCCGCCGCGCCCGAGATATAGCCGCGCGCCAGATCGCGCCGCACCGCGCGCCCGTCGCGCGCGCCCGGATCACCGTAACCGGCCCCGCCGGGAAACCCCAGCACCACGCGCACACCATGCGGCACGAATTGCTTGCCCTTGCCGCGCATGGCGACGCCATCATCGCGGATAATGGTGGTTGGGGCACCCGGCCCACCGCCGCGCCGCCCGCGCGCCGGGTGATCGACGCGGTCGAACATGGCCGAGAAATCAAATTCATGGCCGGCGCGCGCGCCGACCTCCATATATTGCCCCAAACCGCCGCGCTGCTTGCCGATACCGCCCGAATCTGGGCGCAGCTCCTTGCGCCAGATGATCACCGGGCCGGCATGTTCCGTCGCCTCCACCGGCATTGTCATCACACCCGAGGGAAAGGCGGTGGCATTGAGCCCGTCATATTCGGGCCGCGCACCCGCGCCGCCCGAATTGAAGGACAATACCTCCGAGCGGACCGCATCGGGCGGGGCCGGGGCATCGCTGCGCGGGCGCAGGGAAAGCTGGAAATTGCACAGACAGCCAGCCCCTTCGGCCGGCACCAGCCCGGGCAGGATCTTGTCCAGCGCATCAAACACCACATCGGGCACGAAATGGCCGATGATATGGCGCAGCGCCACCGGCGCGGGGTGGAGGGCATGCACGATGCTGTTTTCGGGGGCCTTGATCTGGAACGGGGCCAGCGAGGCCGCATTATTGGGGATCTCGGGCGCGATGGCGCATTTCAACGCATAGCAGGCATAGGCCTTGGTATAGACCAGCGGGCAATTGATGCCCTTCTTGTCCACCCCCGAGGTGCCGGCAAAATCGGTGATGATCCGGTCGACCTCGATGCGCAGGCGCAGCTTCAGCGTGATCGGGCTGTCAAAGCCGTCAATTGTCATCTCGCCATCGGCCACTTGCCGGGGCAGCGCCGCGATCCGCTGCAATGTGGCGCGGCGCGAATTGTCCAGGATGAAGCTGCCGATACCGGCCAGATCATCGAGGCCGAATTCAACCATCATGTCGATCAGCCGCCGGTGCCCGATCTCGTTGCAGGCGGCCAGCGCATAGATGTCGCCGACCAGTTGATCGGGTTCACGCACATTGCCGCGCACGATCTGCAACAGCGTCGCATCCACCACGCCGCGTTCGGCGAATTTCATGATCGGCAGGTAGAGCCCTTCTTCATAGACGCTGGCCGCATCAGCGCCAAAGCCGCGCCCGCCAATATCGACCACATGCGCGGTGCAGGCAAAGAATCCGACCAGCGCGCCATTGTGAAACGAGGGGCTGACCATGGTGATGTCATGCAGATGGCCGGTGCCTTCCCAGGGGTCATTTGTGATGTAGACATCGCCCTCGAATATATTGTCACGCCCGATCCGGCGGATGAAATGGGCCACCGCATCGGCCATCGCGTTGACATGGCCGGGCGTGCCGGTGACCGCCTGCGCCAGCATCTGCCCCGCCACGTCATAGACGCCTGCCGACAGATCTCCGGCCTCGCGAACGCTTGTTGAAAACGCCGTGCGCACCAGCGCCTGGGCCTGTTCCTCGACCACCGAAATCAGCCGGTTCCACATCACCTGATAGGCGACATTTGAATGAGTCTGTGCCATGGGATCAGCCTTTCACAGTGATGTCGATGCAGCCATCGGGCTGGCGGATGGCGGTGCAACTGGCCGGCAGGATGATGGTGGTCTCAGCCTCGGTGATTGCCGCGGGGCCCATGACGGTGCTGCCCGGCCCCATCGCGTCGCGCGCCACGATATCGGCGCTGGCAAAGCGGCCAAGCGCGGGGTCGAAAATCGGCCTTGTGCCCATCACCGGTGCCGCGCCGCTGGCCGTGGCGGCCTGAATGCGCGCCACGGATTCGGGCGGCGTGGTCGCGTTCACTGACCAGACGGTAATCTCGATATCCATCCCGGCCACGGTGCGACCGAAAAGCCGGGTATAATCGGCCTCGAACAATTCCGTGAACGTGGCCGCATCAGGGGCCATGGCCTGCGCCTCGCTCAATATGATGGGAATTTCCCAGCCCTGCCCGGAATAACGCATATAGACCTTGTATTCGCACAGGATCGGCGCGGTGGCATCGCAGCCCCGCACGAAGCCCATGGCCTCTGATTTCAGCGCGCGCAGCAACTCGGTGATCTGGCCCGCGTCAAAATCCGACAGTCGCATATAGACCGACCTGTTGGCCTCGAAACTGAATGGCGCGCGCAGAAACCCGATGGCTGACCCGACGCCGGCACCGGGCGGCACCAACAGCCGGTCAAGCCCCAGTTTTTCGCAGAGCCGCCCGGCATGCAGCGGGGCCGCGCCGCCAAAGGCGATCATGGTGTATTGGCTGAGATCCTCGCCGTTTTCCACCGCATGAACGCGCGCCGCATTGGCCATGTTTTCATCGACCACCTCGGACAGGCCGAAGGCCGATGTCGCGGCGTCCATCTCCAGCACATCCCCCAGAACCGCGCTCAGGGCGGTGGCGGAGCGATCAGCATGCAGCCGGATCGTGCCACCGGCGAAATTATCGGGGTCGAGCCTGCCCAGCACCAGATCGGCATCGGTGACGGCCGGTTTTTCGCCGCCGCGCCCGTAACAGGCCGGCCCGGGTTCCGAGCCGGCACTTTCCGGCCCGACCCGGATCTGGCGCATCGCATCGACATGCGCCAGAGAGCCGCCGCCGGCACCAATTTCAACCATGTCGATCACCGGAATCGAGATCGGCATGCCCGAGCCTTTCTTGAACCGGTAGCTGCGCGCCACCTCGAACACGCGCGCCGTTTTCGGGGTCTGGTTCTGGATCAGACAGATTTTGGCCGTGGTGCCGCCCATATCAAAGCTCAACACCTTTTCCAGCCCGTAACGCGCCGCGATAGTGGCGGCAAAGACCGCGCCACCGGCAGGGCCGCTTTCGACCAGGCGGACCGGAAATTCGGCGGCATTTTCCAGTGAAATGATGCCGCCCCCCGAATGCATCAGAAAGATGGTGCAGGCCACGCCTTCGCCGCGCAGCCGCCCTTCCAGCCGGGACAGGTAGGATTTCATCAAGGGTTTGATATAGGCATTGGCCACGACCGTGTTGAAGCGCTCATATTCGCGCATTTGCGGGCTGACTTCGCTGGAAATCGAGACCATCACGCCGGGCAGACGCTCCGCCAGCACGTCGCGGATCAGCCGTTCATGGGCATCGTTGAGATAGGAATGGATCAGGCCCACGGCGACGCTGTCATAGCCTGCCTCGGCGATCACATCGGCCAGCGCCTCGACCTGCGAACGCTCCAGCGCGATCAGCACATCGCCGCGCGCATCGATCCGCTCGGTCACGGTATAGCGCATCTGGCGCGGCAGCAGCGGTTGCGGCAATTCCAGGTTCAGATCATATTGTTCGAACCGGGATTCTGTCCGCATTTCAATGACATCGCGGAAGCCTTGCGTGGTGATCAGCGCCGTTTTCGCGCCGCGCCGTTCAATCAGCGCATTGGTGGCCAGGGTGGTGCCATGGATGATCTGACCGATATCCGAGGCCGCGATTCCGGCCTTTTCGCAGACCTGCGCCATGCCCTCGATAATGGCATCTTCGGGGGCGGAATAGGTGGTCAGAACCTTGGTGGAATAGCTGTCAGGCCCGACCTCCAGCACGACATCGGTGAAGGTGCCGCCGATATCGACGCCGAGCCGGTTCGATGCTGATGCCATGAAGACCCCCTGATGCTGAGGGGGGCAGAATAGCGGCGGGTCCGACATAAGCGCAAATTATTAGAATCTATCACCATGAAAGATTTCAGTGATCCTCGGATTGGGCGACCGTGACCGCCAGCGCGGCGGCCTGATGCACGAACCCGGCGGCGCGATCGGCATGGAACCGGGCCGCGAAGCGCAAGGGCTGCGGATGCCAATCCATCGCCAGTTCCACCAGCGACCCCTCGGTCAGATGCGCCGCCACCATGGCGCGCGGCACCACCGCCAGCCCCATGCCATCGACCGCCATATGGATGGTTGAGGTCAGGCTGCTGGAGGGCACGAACCGCGCGCCCGCGCCTGCCTGGCCACGGGCCTGAGCGTCAAAATGGGCGCTCAGTTCCTGATAGGCCTGGGTGTGGCGGGCATGGGTCAGGATCGGCACCGTTACCGCCGCCACGCCTGCAACCGTGTTGATTTCCCTGGATATTTCAGGGGATGCGACCCAGGCATAGGGGTAGGAACCAAGCGCGATCTCGCCCGATGCCGCCGTTCCGAACGGCGCGTTTTGCAGCGCCAGATCCAGCCCGTTACCGGCCAGCTCTGCATCCAGATTGCGCGACAGATCGACATTCAGCTCGACCGCGATCCGCGGATAGACCGCTTTCAGCCGCCGCAGAAAACCGCGCAGCCAGGTGCAGGCGATCAGTTCGGTCACGCCCAGGCGCAGGCGATCCTCGATCAGATCGGGGCGCGCCGCGATCTCGACCAGGGCTTCCGCCGCGCGCAGGGTCTTGCGGGCCTCGGCCAGTATCTCGGCCCCCTTTTGCGTCATCCGAACCGACCCGGCATCGCGCCGCATCAGGGGCGTGCCAAGGGCGGCTTCAAGGCGCGCGATCCGGGTCGAGATATTGGGCTGCGTCGTGTTGAGATGCGCCGCCGCCTTGCGGAAACTGCCCAGATCGGCCACCCAGATGAGCGCTTCGAGCTGTTTGAGATTGAGGCTGCGGCTGATCATGGCCACCGTTTTGCACCCGCTTTGCCGCCCCGGGCAAGGGCAAATCGGCGGTGGCGGCGGCGAGAAAAGTGACGCTTGTGTCACAAATAAATGACGGATCTGTCATTTCTTGAGCGGCGGCGGGGCAAAGCCGCGCCTGTATCACTCGGGCAGTTTCCTGCCGCGCGGGCCGGTATAGTTCCACAGAAACTGCGGCGGGGTGGGCCCCTTGTTGCGCCCGCCCTGAGCGCGCTGTTCATTGGCATGGGCCAGAATCCCCACCGAGCGCGACAGGCAGAAAAGCCCGCGTTGCAGAGCCGGTTCAAAGCCAAGCTCGGTAAAGATCACGGCGGTCGCGCCGTCGATATTCATCGGCACGGGGCGCGATTTTTCGGCCCGCAACTGCGCCTCGATCGCCATTGCGATGGCGCGGAACCGGCCCGTGACGAGGCCCCCCGCAACCGCCTCGGCCACCAGCGCCATCAGCCGCGGCGCGCGCGGATCAACGGGGTGAAACCGGTGCCCGAAACCGGGAATATAGCGCCCCGATGCGGCGCGAAACCGATCCAGCCCGGCGGCCACGGCATCCGCCAGCGGGGCCTCGGAATCGGCGGCAATATCGTGATAGAGCGCCGCCGCCGCTTCGCCGGCACCGCCATGCACATCGCCCAGCGCATTGACGGCCGAGCCCATGGCATTGTTGATGCCGACGCCGCAGGTCATCGCCATGCGCGCAATCGCGATCGAAGGGGCTTGCGGGCCGTGATCGACCGCCGCCACAAGTGCGGCCTCGAACAGCGCCGCCTGGGCCCTGGACGGCAGATCGCCGCGCAGCATCAGCCAGATCATCTGCGCAAAGCTGAGCCGCCCGATCAGATCCTCGATCGCATAGCCGCGGATCGCGATGCGGCCCGGTTCCATGTCGATGATATCGGTGCTCCACCATTGATTGACCGCCTGCCAGTCATCGCCCCTATCGTTGCTCATATCACCTTGTCCCGTTTCAGCGCCGCGATGGCATCGGCATCATATCCCAGATCCGCCAATATCGCCGCGCTATCCTGGCCAAGGGTCGGCGGCGGGCGGTCCAGATCCGGGGCCGCGCCATCCAGATGGTAACCGACGCCCGCATTTCGGACCGGTTTTGCCACGCCCGCATCCGGGAAATCGCGCAGGAAAGCGCGGGCCTGCACCTGATCCTGCGCCAGCGCCTGCGGCAGGCTGAGGATCGGCCCGGCCGGGATGCCCGCGCCGTTGAGGCGGTCGACCAGCGTATCGGCATTGTGATCGGCAAACCCGGCCTCGATCTGCGCTGTCAAAGCATCCCGATTGGCCAGCCGCGCGCCCCGCGTGGCAAAGCGCGGATCGGTTTTCAGATCGGGGCGCTCCAGCAGATCGCACAGCGCCTCGAACTGTTCCTGCTTGTTGGCCGCCAGGTTGATCGGCGCGGTGGCCGTGGCAAAACTGCCCGAAGGGGCGGCGGTGAAATTGGCGTTGCCCATCGGCTGCGGCACCTGCCCGGCGATGAGAAAATTCGACACCACCCAGCCCATCGTGGCCAGCACCGATTCCAGCATCGAGACATCGATGAATGTGCCGCGCCTGCCGCGCCCGGCAAGGGCGGCATTGATCGCCATCGCAGCCGTAAGCCCGCCGATCGTGTCGGCCAGCGGATAGCCCACCCGTTGCGGCGCGGTTTCGGCATTGCCGGTGATGCTCATCACCCCCGAAAGGCCCTGAATGATCTGGTCATAGGCCGGCAGGTCGCGCATCGGCCCGGTCTGGCCAAAGCCCGATATGGCGCAATAGATCAGACGCGGGTTTTCAGCGCTCAACGCGTCATAGCCCAGATGCAGCCGGTCCATCACGCCGGGGCGGAAATTTTCCACCAGCACATCGGCCCCGCGCACCAGCGCGCGCAGGATATCGCCACCGCGCGGGTCCTTGAGGTTCAGCGTCAAGGATCGTTTGCCGGCGTTCTGCGCCAGAAACGAGGTCCCCATGAGGCCCTCGTTCAGATCGGCATCGGCCCCCAATTGCCGGGCCAGATCGCCGCGCCCCGGCATCTCGACCTTGATCACATCGGCCCCGAGCCAGGCCAGTTGCGCGCAGCAAAACGGCCCCGACAGCACATTGGTCAGATCGAGCACCCGGATACCGGAGAGAGGGGAACGCATGGTGGAGCCTTGCTTTTTGCGGAACCCTGAGGCGGGCAAACTATCTTGCGCAGACCTAAGCGGCAAACCTGTCGTCAACCTGTCGTCAACCTGTCGCAATTGGCCGCTTGACGAAGATGGCGCAAGGATAGGGTAAGATGCAGGCAATGGCATGGGCGGGGCAAACGAGGGCGCGATGGGCTATCTACTTGGGGTCGATACGGGCGGCACCTATACCGATGCGGTAATCATTGATGGGGCGACGAAAACCGTGCTGGGGTCGGCCAAGGCGTTGACGACGCACGCAGATCTGGCGGTGGGTATCGCGGGGGCGGTGGATGCGGCGCTGGCTTCGGCGGCGGTGGTGCCGGGCGATATCGGGCTGGTCTCGCTCTCGACCACGCTGGCCACCAATGCGCTGGTCGAAGGCCAGGGCGGGCGCGTGGCCCTGGTTGCGATCGGGTTCGGTGCCAGGGATCTGGCGCGCGGCGGCCTGCCCGAGGCGTTGGGAACCGACCCGCTGATCATCCTTGCCGGTGGCCATGAACATTGCGGCACCGAGGCCGCCCCGCTGGAGGGTGCCCGGCTGCGCGCCGAGCTGGCGCGGCTCGGCGGGGCCGTGGCAGGCTTTGCCATTGTCGCCCGCTTTGCCACAAGAAACCCGGCCCATGAGATCCGCGCCCGCGACATCATCCGCAGCGTGACCGGCCTGGGCGTCACCTGCAGCCACGAGCTGTCGGCCCGGCTGAACGGCCCGAAACGGGCGCTGACGGCGGTTCTGAACGCCCGCCTGATCGGTCAGATCACCCATCTGGTTGCCGCCTGCGAAGGCCATCTGGCATCGGCCGGGATCAATGTTCCCCTGATGGTGGTGCGCGGCGACGGGGCGCTGATTTCGGCTGAAATGGCGCGCCAACACCCGATCGAGACCATCCTCTCGGGCCCCGCCGCCTCGATTGTCGGGGCCCATTGGCTGACCGGCGAACGCGACGCGCTGGTCTCTGATATCGGCGGCACCACCACCGATATCGCGCTGCTGCGGGACGGCTGCCCGGCGATTGACGGGCAGGGCGCGCTGGTCGGCGGCCACCGGACCATGGTCGAGGCGGTGGCGATGCGCACCACCGGGCTTGGCGGCGACAGTGAACTGCATCTGGAGGATAGCGGCCTGCGCCTGGGCCCGCGCCGCCTGATGCCGCTGGCACTGCTGGCGGTTGACCACCCCGATATGGTCCATGATGCGCTGGACCGGGCGCTGGGTGCCGATCCGGGGATCGATCATGCCGGGCGTTTCGTGCTGCCGATGGGCGGCGATCGGGCTGGGCTGGCCCCGCGCGACGCGGCGCTTCTGGCGCGAATTACCGGGGCGATACCGGTCGCCGGGCTGCTGAAATCGCGGATCGAGGCCCCGGCGCTGGACCGGCTGGTGGCGCGCGGGCTGGTGATGCTGGCCGGCGTCACGCCCTCGGATGCGGCCCATGTTCTGGGCGATCTGGATGTCTGGGACGCCAGCGCGGCCCAAAAAGGGATCGAGATCCTGCGCCGCAAACGGGCCGCGAACGGCGCGCTGCGGGCTGAAAACGCGGCCGGTTTCGCACAGGCAATTATCGATCAGCTGACCACGCAGACCACGCTCTGCCTGCTGGAGGCGGCATTTGCCGAAGACCCTGAATTTGCGGGCGAACCCGCCGCCGCCCTGGCCCGTCACAAGCTGACGCAAACTGGCCTTGGCGGCCATCGCGGCATCGTCGAGACCCGCACCCGCATCGGTGTGCCGGTGATCGGTCTCGGGGCCTCGGCACCGAATTACTATCGCGCCGTCGGGGCCCGTCTGGGCTGCACCATGGTGCTGCCGGACCATGCCGGGGTCGCCAATGCCATCGGGGCCGTGGTGGGCCAGATCGCGGAACGCGCCAGCGGCACCGTCACCAGCCAGAGTGCCGGGCGTTTCACCGCCCATCTCAGCGATGGCCCGGCGCATTTCCCCGACCCCGACAGCGCCCTGGCCGCGCTCGAGGCCGCCCTGACCACAGCCGCCCGCAGCCGCGCCAGCCGCGCCGGGGCCGACCACCTTTCCATCAGCAAGATCTGCGATATCCGCCAGGCCGAGGTCGAAGGCAGCCCGGTTTTCATCGAGGCCAGCATGACCATCACCGCCGCAGGCCGCCCGGCCATAACACAGCGCAGGTGACCGGCAGATCTGATCCAGGTGCCACTTCCAGCTTCTTCTTTGCAAAAATACTCACGGCGCAACACCAGCCGCAACCGCAACACCAGCCATGGCACGGCGCCTGAAAAAAACCAGCAAACCCGCAGGGTTTTCAATTTGGTCAGGGCTTCTTGCGCCGCGGTGCCGACATCCGCGCGCCGGGGTTGGCGGCCCCCGCGCGGGCTTTGTTTTTCTTGGAATCGGGTTTGCCCCTGGGCGGCGGCGGGCCTTTCGGCTTTGCCCCCGGGGCGGCCGCGCGCGGCTTGTGCCGGGTCACCACGCCCTCGGGGCGGGCCTCGGCACGCGCCTTGTCCTTGTTGCGTGGTTTGCGCGGTTTGTCCGGGCCGGCCCCCGGTTTCGGCTTTTTCGCACGCGGTGCGGGGGCGTCGTTCCAATCCACCGGTTTTGTGGTGCCGTCGCTGCGCGGTTTGCGCTCGGGCCGCTCAGGGCGCTCGGCGCGCTCCGGTCGATCCGGGCGTGCTCCGCGCTCAGGGCGGTCCGGGCGAGGCCCGCGCTCAGGGCGGTCCGGGCGAGGCCCGCGTTCGGGCGCTTTGGCCTGACGGCTCAACCCGGCCCCCTCCACTTTCATCGCCGCCCCGATGGCGGCCTCGAACCCGGCCACCGCAGCCTGTCGAATCTCGATGAACGAGGTGTCGTGATGGACCCGGATCGCGCCGATATCATCCTTTGAAATGCCGCCCGCCTTGCACAGCATCGGCAGCAGGCGGCGCGGTTCGGCCCCTGCCGCCTGGCCGCCCTCAAGCGCATACCAGACCGAGGGCCCAAACGCCGCCCGCGGGGCCGGTTTGGCATCTGCCGGGCCCAGTTCCTCGGGGGCCGAATGGCGGGCATGATAGAGCCGCAGATAGGCGGCCGCGATCTGCTGCGGGTTGAAATTTTCGGTCAGTTTGGCCACCGGGGCCGCTTCGCTTTCGGTCAGGGGCTCGGACCAGACCGGATCGGCCAGCATCCGCACCTCGTCGCGCGCCGTCACCGCCTCGGCCCCCGGGGCCACATCCCATGTGGCGCGCAGCTTGGCGAATTTCAGGATCCGCTCGGCCTTTTTGCGCGCCGCCGGCGGCACGATCATCGCGCTGACGCCCTTGCGCCCGGCCCGGCCGGTGCGCCCCGAGCGGTGCAACAGGGTTTCGTGATTGGTGGGCAGCTCGGCATGGATCACCAGATCGAGATTGGGCAGGTCGAGACCGCGCGCCGCCACATCTGTCGCCACACAGACCCGGGCCCGCCCGTCGCGCATTGCCTGCAACGCATGGGTGCGCTCGGATTGGCTCAGCTCGCCCGACAGGGCCACGACCGGAAACCCCCGGTTCGACAGCCGCGTGGTCAGCCGGTTCACCATGGCCCGCGTATTGACGAAAACCAGCGCATTGGGAGCCTCGTAGAAGCGCAGCACATTGATGATGGCATTTTCGGCGTCGCGGGCCGACACGCTGAGGGCGCGATATTCGATATCGGCATGCTGCTGTTTTTCCGACGCGGTGGAAATGCGCTGTGCGTCGCGCTGATAGCTCTGCGCCAGTTTGGCGATGGCCTTGGGCACGGTGGCCGAAAACAGCAGCGTCTGACGCTCCGACGGGGCCGCGCCGAGGATATATTCAAGATCTTCGCGAAAGCCGAGATCGAGCATCTCATCGGCCTCGTCCAGCACCACCGCGCGCAGGGCTGAAAGGTCGATCGAGCCGCGCATGATATGGTCGCGCAGGCGCCCCGGCGTGGCCACCACGATATGGGCACCGCGCGCCAGCGCCCGGCGTTCATCGCGCATATCCATGCCGCCCACGCAAGACGCAAGCTGTGCCCCGGCCTGGGCATAAAGCCAGGCCAGTTCGCGTTTGACCTGAAGCGCCAATTCGCGCGTCGGCGCGATGACCAGCGCCAGCGGGGCCGCGGCGGGGCCGAAGCTCTCCGCCTCCCCCAGAAGCGTCGGCGCGATGGCCAGGCCAAAGCCGATCGTCTTGCCCGATCCGGTCTGGGCCGAGACCAGCATGTCGGCCCCGGTCAGGCCCGGCGCGGTCACCGCCTCCTGAACCGGGGTAAGGGTATCATAGCCACGTTGGGCGAGCGCATCGGCGAGAGCTTGTTTCACAGGAGTTTTCAGTCGGTTTGGGGCGGGCTGAGGCGGGGCTGCAGCACCGGGAAGGGCAAGCGGCCGCATTTACCCGGTCCGGCGGTGAATGTATAGGCCCGGAATGATCCCGGGGCCACCGGCAGGCGCGGCCTGTCGGTCCATGCCCCCGCGCGCCGGTCGGCGTTCAGGCGGCCTGTTGGTCCATGACGCGCCCGCCATCGGCGTCGAACAGATAGGCATCCTCATCTGAGAAATCGAAACTGATGGGGCTGTCGGGGGCGATGGAATGCTGGCCAAAAAGCCGCACCGTGATGGTCTGGTCCGGGCCGACCGAGGCCAGCACATTGGTATCACCGCCCAGGTTTTCGACATGGGTCACGGTAGCCTTGATGCGGCCTGGATCGGCGATTGTCAGCTGTTCGGGACGAATGCCAAGCGTCAAGCCCGCCGGGCCACCAACGGTTTCGGCGGGCAGGAAATTCATCGACGGCGAGCCCAGAAAGCCCGCGACGAACTGATTGGCGGGGTTGTTATAGAGCTCCATCGGGGAGCCGACCTGTTCGACCCGGCCATCGCGCAGCACCACGATCTTGTGGGCCAGGGTCATGGCCTCGGTCTGGTCATGGGTGACATAGATCATCGAGGCGGCAAGCGTGCGTTGCAGCCGGGCAATTTCCACCCTCGTGTTCATCCGCAGCGCGGCATCGAGATTCGACAATGGTTCATCAAACAGGAACAGTTTTGGCTGGCGCACCACGGCGCGGCCGATGGCGACGCGCTGGCGCTGGCCGCCGGACAGTTCCGAGGGGCGGCGGTCGAGCAGATCCTCTATCGACAGCATCCGCGCCGCCTCGGCCACGCGGGCCGCGATCACGTCTTTGGGTTGACGTTCCTGTTTCAGGCCAAGCGACATGTTGCCGCGCACGCTGAGATGGGGATAGAGCGCGTAGCTTTGGAACACCATGGCAATGCCGCGTTTGGCGGGGGGGACGGTGTTGACCTCCTGGCCGCCGATCTCGACGCTGCCCGAACTGGCATCCTCCAGCCCGGCGATGACCCGCAGAAGCGTGGATTTGCCGCAACCCGAGGGGCCGACAAAGACCACGAATTCGCCGTCATCGACCTCGAGGCTGATATCTTTCAGCACGTGGACATTGCCAAAACTCTTGTTGACGTTCTTCAGGGAAAGCGCGGTCATGTCGGGATATCCTCGATGTCGATGGGCCGGCCCGTGCGGATGCTTTCATCGGCGGCCAGGCAGATGGCCAGGCTTTGCACGGCGTCGCTCATGTGGCGGGTAAGGTCGATATCTTCTGCGATGGCACGCAGCAGATAGGCCTGTTCCGCAGCGCAGAGCGCGTCATGGCCGGGCTCATCGGCGGGCTCGATCAGGGTGTCGCCTTCGGGGCGGTGGACCAGGATGGCACCGGTTTTGGTATGGCTGTCGATATCGGCGGACGCGCCCCTGTCGGCATTGGTGATCGACACCGCGCCATTGGGGCTGACGATATCCTTTATGAAATGCGCGGTTTCCGACATCATCGGGCCCCATCCGGCCTCATACCAGCCGACCGACCCATCTTTGAACACGACCTGAAACTGGCCGTAATTATACATGCCTTCCGGGATCTCATCGCTCAGGCGCGCGCCCATGCCATTGACGCGCAGCGCGGCGGCATCGGTGATCTGGCACATCACATCGACATAATGGACGCCGCAATCGACGATCGGGCTGGTGGTCTGCATCAGCGCCTTATGGGTCTCCCACTCGGCCCCCGAGGATTGCTGATTGAGGTTGAGGCGAAAGACATAGGGCGGCCCAAGGGCGCGCGCCTCGGCAATCAGGCGCTGCCAGCTCGGGTGATGGCGCAGGATATAGCCGACCACGAGCTTGCGGTTTGTTTCCACGGCTTTGGCGGTAACGCGCCGGGCATCGGCCACGGTCAGGGCAAGCGGTTTTTCCACGAACACATGCGCGCCCGCATCCATCGCCGCGATGGCGTAATCGGCATGGGTATCGGTATAGGTTGCGATGACGGCCAGATCGGGGCTGGTTGCGGCAAGGGCGGCGTGGAAATCGGTGAAGACCGGATAGGCGGCCAGATCGGGGTGGCTGACAATGCCTGAGCGGTTGACCAGCCCGACGATATCAGCACCTGCGTGGTGATGATGGGCGCGGGCATGGGCCAGGCCCATATTGCCCAGGCCGGCGATGAGGACTTTTGTCATGGCGACACCTCTGTTTTCTGCGGTGGGAAGGGCCTTGCAAGGCCCTTTTGAAATCCGCTTGCAAGCGGATTGGAAGCGGGTTTGAACCCGCTTTTCCCCGCCCGCCTCATTTGACCGCCCCCGATGTGATGCCGCGGATCAGTTGCCGCGAGAAGATGACATAGAGCACCATCACCGGCAGGATCGCCATGGACAGCGCCGAGAGCACCGCGTTCCAGTCGGTCACGAACTGGCCGATGAACACCTGTGAGCCAAGCGTCAGGGTCTTGGTCTCCTCGGCCGGGGCCAGAATGAGCGGGAACCACAGATCGTTCCAGATCGGGATCATGTTGAACACCGCGACCGTGGCCATGGCGGGGCGCACCATCGGCAGAACCAGCCGGAAAAAGATGGTGTATTCCGACAGCCCGTCAATGCGCCCGGCATTCTTCAGGTCATCCGAGACCTGGCGCATGAATTCGGACAGGATGAACACCGCCAGCGGCAGGCCTTGCGCGGTATAGACCAGGATCAGCGCCCAGAGCGTATTGACGAGGCCGGTATCGACCATCAGTTCAAGAATGGCCACGGTGCCGATACGGATCGGGATCATGATGCCAAGCGCCAGGTAGAGCCCCATCAGCGTGTTGCCCTTGAAGCGGTATTCACTGAGCGCGAAGGCGGCCATCGCGCCAAACAGCAGGATGAAAAACAGCGAGGCCACCGTCACGATCAGCGAGTTCTGGAAATAGCCGAAGAAATCGCCCTGGGTGAACACGGTCTGGTAGCCGATGGTCGAAAAGCTTTCGGCATTGGGCAGCGCCAGCGGGTCGCCAAATATGGCGCGGCGGGATTTGAAACTGTTGATCAGGATCACGATCACCGGGAACAGCGCAATGATCGTGTAAAGGATCAGGATGCCATGCGCGGCGATCATGTTGACGGGGTTTCTGCGGGCCTTGTTCATGATCATTCCCCTTCAGAACTGATAGCGGCGCATCCGGGTCTGAATACCGAACAGGTAGAGACAGACCCCGATCAGGATGATGCCAAACATGGCGCTGGCGATGGCCGAACCCATATAGGGATCGCCCAGTTGCAACTGGAAGCCAAAGAAGGTGCGATACATGAAGGTGCCCAGGATATCGGTGCTGAAATTTGGCCCCGCAAGCGCGCCCTGGGCGGCATAGACCAGATCGAAGGCGTTGAAATTGCCGACGAAAGTCAGGATCGAGATGATCCCGATCGAGGGCAGGATCAGCGGCAGCTTGATCTTCCAGAAGGCCGACAACCCGGTCACGCCGTCGCATTCGCCGGCTTCGAGGATTTCATCGGGAATGGTCAGCAGCGCGGCATAGATCAGCATCATCGGGATGCCGACGAATTGCCAGACCGAAATCAGCGCCAGCGTGGTCAGCGAGGTTTCCTCCAGCCCCAACCATGGCCGGTAGAGGCTGCCCAGCCCGACCGCATCCAGCATGTCGGGGGCAATGCCCCAGATCGGCGACAGGATCAGTTTCCAGGCAAAGCCCACGATGACGAAGCTGAGGATGGTCGGGATGAAGATCGCGGTGCGATAGAAGGCGGAAAAGCGCAAGGACGGGTGGCTGAGGATCGCGGCCAGAAGGATGCCGATCGGGTTTTGCACCAGCATGTGAATGATGAAGAACCAGAAATTATTGCCCAGAGCGTTCCAGAAACTTGCCGACCAGCGTTCATCGCCAAACAGCGTGCGGAAGTTCTGCAGGCCGACATAGATCCGTTCCTGATCGATCTCGGTAAAGAGCGACAGGCGCAACGTGTTGAAAAGCGGGAAAATCATGATCGCGCTGTAGACCAGCACCGCAGGTGCCAGAAACACGATGACATGCCATTTGATGCGGGATTTGCCCATCGGATCCTCCGAAGCGTTGGGGTGGGTCCGGGCGCGTCTTGCGCCCGGACCTTCATGCAGCAAGGGAGGGTTTACTGCTGTGGTTCATACCAGCTGGCCAGGCCTGCCTGCAGGCGGGCACCGGCATCCTCGGGGGTTTCGGCCCCGCGGATCACCTGGGCCGACGCGTTCCAGGTGTCGTTTTCCAGATTCGGCGTGCCACGTGACAGGATCTGGTAGGTGGACCGGATCGAGCTTTCGCATTCGCCGCGCCAGGACACGAATTCCTGCGCCAGCGGATCTTCCATCGGCACGTCAAAGCTGGACAGCGAGAAGAACCCCGGCAGCGCATTGGCGTAGATGGTGGCAAATTCCTCGGAGCCGACCCATTCCAGGAAAATCCGTGCTTCTTCCGGGTTCTCGGTCGCGGCGTTCATGCCGATGGCGATATCGGTATGATCGGAGATGAAGCATTCATCGCCGGCATTTTGGACCGGCGGCCGGAAGGCCCCCATTTCAAACTCGGCCAGGCCATTGAAGCCGGTGATTTCCCAACTGCCCGCCGGATAGATCGCGGCGCGGCCCAATGTGAACAGGTTCTGGCTGTCGGGATAGGTCTGCGCCTCATAGCCGCGGCCCATATATTCGCCCCAACGGGCAAGCTGACGGTAGGGCGCAACCCATGCCTCATCGGTCAGCGATTGTTCGCCCGCGATCAGCGCCAGGCGGCCTTCTTCGCCGCGCCAGTAATTCGGGCCGATATTGTTATAGCCCATGGTGGCCGCTTCCCACTGGTCGTTGATGCCCATGGCCAGGGGGATATAGCTGCCATCCTCCTGGAAGGCGTCCAGAACTGCGAAAAATTCATCGACCGTGGTCGGAACCTCGACGCCGACCTCTTCAAAGGCGTCGGCATTGTAGATGAAGCCGTGGATCACGCTTGCCATCGGCACGCAGAAGGTGGCGGAGCCATCATCGGTCTGCCAGGCGGATTGCGCCACGGAAGAAAAGTTTTCCATCGCGTCGAGATCGCTGAGATCGGCCAGATTGCCCGATTCATACAGCGCCAGCGAGGCATCGAAGGGGCGGCAGGTGATCAGATCACCGGCCGAGCCCGCATCGAGCTTGGAGTTCAGCACCGCGTTATATTCGGCCGGAGCCGAGGGCGCGAAAATGATATTGATATTGGGGTTCTCGGCCTCAAAGGCCGGGATGATCACATCCTGCCACAACAGCAGGTCATCATTGCGCCAGCTTTCGATGGTCAGCGTGACCTCCTGGGCCGAGACGGCCCCCGCCAGAACGGTCGTGGCCAGCAATGTGGCGCTGAGTTTCTTCATGGACATGTGGTTCCTCCCTATTGTCCGGGTCATGACCGAGCCTGTTCAGGCACGGGTTTTCAATGCCGCAAGCGCGGCGCGAATATGGCCACCCGACGCTGCCAGCAGCGCCTCGGCCTGATCGAGATCTTTCGCCCCCGCCGCCAGCAGGATGGCCGGTTTGACGGCTCCCCCGGTGGCGTCCAGATGGGCCATGATGTCATCGCTGCCGGTGATCCGGGTGATCATGGTCGCGGCGCGGGCCTTGAGTTTGGCATTATCGGCGCGCAGATTGACCATCATGCCGTCATGGACATGGCCAAGCGCCACGCCCATGATGGTGGACATCATGTTGAGCGCCACCTTTTGCGCCGTGCCTGCCCCCATCCGGGTCGAGCCGGCGACAAGTTCCGGCGGGGTGGGCAGGCAAATGGCAACGGTCGCGCCGTCAAGGAGCGGCGCATCGACGTTGTTGGCGATCGCGATGGTGGCGGCGCCGACTGCCTGCGCGATGCGGGCAATTTCCAGCGCATAGGGCGTGGTGCCGGAGGCCGAAAGCACGATGACGGCGTCATTTCCGGTGATGATACGGGCGGCGGTTGCGGCCTCATCCACGTCATCTTCGGTGCCGCCGGGCATTGTGGCATCGCGCGGCAAGCCACCCGCCATCGCGATCGTGACGCGGGCCGGGTCAACGCCGTAGGTGCCGGACAGTTCGCAGGCATCGGCCAGTGCCATCAGGCCCGACGATCCGGCCGCAGCATAGATCAGCCGCCCGCCGGCAGCAAGCGTGTCGGCCATGATCTGGCCGCCGCGTGCGATATCGGGGATGGCACCGGAAATGGCCGCCAGCGCCGCGGCCTGCGCGGCAATCAGATGGCCCGCGATAGCGTCATGCGGCAGGTCATCCAGCCCGGGGGCAAGATCGTGCAGACGCTCTGTCATCGGCTCGGCCATGTGATTCCCCCCTTCTGAGCAGAACAATACCTTTCTAATACCTATCTGCCAAGAGGCTTTGTTTTGGGCCGTAAAAAGCCGGGTTCTGCGTGCGAATCCGCTGGAAATCTTCGGATAGGTATTGTATTGGTATTTCATGACTGGCGTGAGCACAGAGATTCTGATTGGTGTTGATGGCGGCGGGACCACCTGCCGCTTTGCCCTGACCCATGCTGGCGGGCGCGTCGAGCACCGCGCCGGGCCGGCCAATGTCCATAGCGATTTTGCATCGGCACTGCAGACCCTGAGCGCGGGTCTGGAGGCGCTGGCGGCGCAGGCGGGGCTGACCGATCTGAGCCGGGCGCGGATCTATCTGGGGCTGGCGGGGGTGACCGGCCCCGAGATGGCGGCAAAGGTTGCCGCCGCCCTGGCCCTGCCCCATGTCACGGTGGCCGATGACCGGCCTTCTGCGGTCACCGGCGCGCTTGGCACCCGCGATGGGGCGGTGCTGGGCATCGGCACCGGCAGTTTTCTGGCGCGCCGATATCGCGGCCGGGTGGTGGCGATGGGCGGATGGGGGCTGGTGCTGGGCGATGAAGCCTCGGGGGGCTATCTGGGGCGTCGCCTGTTGCAGACCCTCTTGCATGTGGCCGACGGGCTGACCCCGGCGACACCGCTGACGCGGGCGGTTTTGGAGAAATTCGGCGGCACGGCTGCTGCGATCGTGGATTTTGCCCGCGATGCCCGCCCGGCGGACTATGCCGCCATCGCCCCCGATATACTGGCAGCCGCCAGGGAAGGCGACGCGGTGGCGCGGGCGCTGCTGGACGATGGCGCGGCCTATATCTCGCGCGGGCTGGACGTGTTGGGCTGGCAGCCTGGCGAAGCGATCTGCCCTTTGGGCGGGCTGGCGGCCCATTATGGCGCCTTTCTGCCCGCCGATGTGGCCGCCTGTTTTGCGACCCCTGCCGGCACCGCGCTGGATGGCGCGCTGGCGCTGGCGGCGGAGGTTGACCGATGACCATTTCCGAACATCTGCGCGGCATGGCCGAACATGACAGCGAATCGGGGCCGCGATACATGCAGCTGCGCGCCCGCATCCAGGGCGCGATCGAGACCGGGCTTTTGGCCCCTGCCGCCGCCCTGCCTTCGGAGCGCGAGATTGCGGCGCTGACGGGGTTTAGCCGGGTCACCGTGCGCAAGGCGATTCAGGCGCTGGTCGATGATGGCGCGGTGGTGCAGCGCCAGGGGTCAGGGTCATTCGTGACCGACCGCAGCACCCGGGTCGAGCAATCGCTGTCGCATCTGACCTCGTTTTCAGAGGATATGACCCGGCGCGGCATGACCCCGACCGTGCGCTGGCTGGAACGCTCGATCTGCCTGCCCTCGCCCGAGGAAACCGTGGCGCTGGCGCTGGCGGCCAACGCGTCGGTGTCGCGCATCGCCCGGCTCCGGCTGGCCGATGACCGGCCGATGGCCATCGAGAAGGCGGCGCTGCCGGTCGATATCCTGCCCAATCCGATTGCCGTCACCACCTCGCTTTATGAGGTGCTGGAGCGCGACGGCAACCGGCCGGTGCGCGCGATCCAGAAGATTTCGGCCATCAACCTGTCGGCCGGGGATGCCGATCTGCTTGGCATCGAGGACGGGGCCGCCGGTCTGCGGATCGAGCGGACATCCTATCTGCCTTCGGGGCGGGTGATTGAATTCACCAGATCCATCTATCGCGGCGATGCCTATGATTTCGTCGCCGAATTGCGGCTTTGACCGGAAAGGCCTGACACCATGACCACACAGATGCGGCGCGAGATCCTGGAAATACCCGATGCGGTCGAGCGGCTGCTGACGGCTGGCGCGCCCGAGATTGCGCGAATTGCAGCGGCGGCCCGCGACCTTGACCCGGCCTATGCCGTCACGGTGGCACGCGGATCATCGGATCACGCCTGCACATTCCTGAAATACGCGCTGGAGCTGGAGCTTGGCCTGCCGGTGGCCTCGGTCGGGCCATCGGTGGCCTCGATCTATGGTGCCAAGCTGCGGCTGGATGGCGCGATCTGCCTGTCGGTCAGCCAATCGGGCCAAAGCCCCGACATCGTGGCGATGACGAAATCAGCCGGTGAGGGTGGCGCGATGACGGTGGCGCTGACCAATGATGCGGCATCAAGGCTGGCCGGCGTCGCGGCCCATACGATCGACATTCATGCCGGGCCCGAACGCTCTGTCGCGGCGACCAAGACATTCATCAATTCGGCCATGGCCGGGTTGATGCTGCTGGCCGAATGGAAGGATGATGATGCCCTGCGCAAGGGGCTGCAAAGCGCGCCCGAGGCCTTTGCCAAAGCCGCCCAGATGACCTGGCCGGAATTGCGCCAGGCGATTGCCGCCAAACAGTCGCTTTTCACCCTGGGGCGCGGGCCGTCCTGGGCAATCTCGAACGAGGCGGCGCTGAAATTCAAGGAAACCTGCCAGATCCACGCCGAAAGCTATTCGGCGGCGGAGGTGCTGCACGGGCCGGTCTCGATCGTCGATGAGGGCTTTGCGGTGCTGTGTCTTGTCACCAATGACGCGGCCAGAGCGGCGGTTCTGGGCGTGGCCGATCAACTGGCCGGCAAGGGCGCGCGGGTCTTTGTGACATCCGATCAGCCCTGCGCGGCGACAAGCCTGTCTTTCACGCGCACCGATCACGCGCTGACCGATGCGATCGCCCTGATGGTGTCGTTCTATTCCATGGTCGAACAGGTCGCGGCGGACCGCGGCATCAACCCCGATACGCCGCGCCACCTGAAGAAAGTGACGGAAACGGTTTGACCCGCCCCCACGCCTATACCGGTGCCGATATCTTTGACGGCGAGACCCGGCACCAGGGCCGGGCGCTGTTGCTGGAAGACGGGCAGATCACGGCGATTGTGCCTGAAGGCGCGATACCGGGAGGGGCCGAGGTGACGGCGCTTGATGGCGGGCTGATCGTGCCGGGATTTGTCGATCTGCAGGTCAATGGCGGCGGCGGCGTGATGTTCAATGATGACCCCTCGGTCGATGCGCTGCGGATCATGGCGCGGGCCCATGCCGGGCTGGGCGCGACATCGATCCTGCCGACGCTGATCACCGATACGCCCGGCCATACAAGCGCCGCCATCACGGCGGTGGTGCAGGCGCGCGCGCAAGGCGTGGCCGGCATTATCGGGCTGCATCTGGAGGGGCCGCATCTGTCGGTGGCGCGCAAGGGGGCGCATGATCCGGGCCTGATCCGGGTGATGCAGGCGGGCGATCTGGAGCCGCTCTGCGCGGCGGCGGCGCGGCTGCCGGTGCTGAAGGTGACGCTGGCCCCCGAAACCGTGACCCCGCAGCAGATCGCCACGCTGGTGGCGGCGGGTGTGATCGTGTCGCTGGGCCATAGCGATGCCGGGTTCGATACCTGCATGGCGGCAGCCGATGCCGGGGCCTCTTGCGTCACGCATCTGTTCAACGCCATGAGCCCGCTTGGCAATCGCGAGCCCGGGCTGGTCGGTGCGGCGCTGGCATCGGGGCAATTATCGGCCGGGCTGATTGCCGATGGTGTCCATGTCCATCCGGCCAGTATCCGCGTCGCGCTGGCCGCCAAACGCGGCCCCGGACGGGTGTTTCTGGTCAGCGATGCGATGTCGGTGGCGGGAACGGCACAGACCGAATTCAGCCTCAATGGCCGGGCGATCCGGCGCGCCGGTGGCCGCCTGACGCTGGCCGATGGCACCCTGGCCGGGGCCGATCTGGATCAATTGACGGCGGTTCGCAATCTGGTGGCCTGGGGGATTGCCGATGAGGATAGCGCCTTGGCGATGGCCACATCCATCCCCGCCGATCTGATCGGGGTTGCAGGAATTGGCCGCCTGTCGCCCGGCGGAGCGGCCGATTTTCTGCATCTGACAGGTGCCGCGCGACCCGCCGCAATCTGGCAGGCGGGGCAGCGATTGGCCCCCCGCCCCTGATGGGTTGCTCCAGCACGCCCGCCTCGCGATAAAAACGCGCAGCACCGGGATGCAGTTGCATGGTGCCAGGCTCCTGCACGGCAAATTCCATGTCGATGGCGCTGGCCCAGGGCGCGCTTGACGTTACCTGATCGCGATTGTCCCAGAAGGCGGCGGTGATCTGATAGACCGTGGCACCCTCCAGCGCGGCCCCGACGGCGATGTTATGCGACAGCACGGGGCCTTCATTTTGCTGATTGGCATAAAGGCCCGCCGGGATCTTTTCGATATATAGCGCGTCGCGCCTGATCGGATGCGAGCATTCATCACCCGGACCGAGGCAGCCTTCGCGCAATCGAATGCGTTCGGGCCGGCCGGTGAATTCGATTTGGCGCGACGCGCTCTGGCTGTAGATGCCCGGGAAGGTTTGGACCGCCTCGCCCTCGGTGCTTTCGGGGCCGATGAAGCGCAGCGCCCCGGTTTCGGAAAATTGCAGGAATTGCTGGCACGGATCGAGGCAGGCTGAGATCGGGGATGGCGACCGCCTCGATGCCCGAGCTGAGCGCGATGACGATGATGAAATAGGTCGCCCCCCCCTGCCCAGAGTGATGCGGCCCAGCGCCAGCACCGCCAGCGCCCGGTTCAGCCAGCGCAGGCGCGGCGCGACAGATCGGCAAAGCCCTCAGAGGTGGCCTCGATGATCCAGCGCACCAGATCCGAGATCGCGCCGGAGGCGGCAAAGGTCAGGATGGTAATGGCAAAGAGCGCCGCCAGCGCATCGGCGATGGCCTGATCGGTGCGGTTATGAACCGGAAGGTTCATTCACCGCCCCCCTCGGGCACATATCGCCCTGCCGCCGGGCCCCGATATTTCACCGTCAGGGTTTCGGGCACTTCCGACCCGTCGACCAGAAAGGGCACCACGCCACGCCGGGCCGAGTTTCCGCGCATTGCTGCGATATGATCATCCGAGACCGTCACCCGCTGGCTCATGCGGCGGCCCCAATGGGCCAGGTGGTCATAGAGCCGGGCCAGCACGCCGCCCTGCCCCGGATCGGTGCCGAGATCGTGAAATTCATCCGGGTCGGTATGCAGGTCGAACAGCATCGGGCGCAGGCCGCCTTCGAAATGCAACAGCTTGTGGCGGCCGTCAAACACCATGAACATGCGTGCATCGCGCGGGGCGATGCCCAGATCAGCCGCCATCGGGCGCACCGAGTAATCATATTCGCTGATCACATAGTCGCGCCAATCCGGGCTTTGCCCCTGCAGCCAGGGCAGCAGCGAACGGCCCTCGATGATATGGGAGGGCACCGCGCCGCCTGCCGCCTCGACGAAGGTGGCGGCCAGGTCGATGGATTCGACCAGTGCGTCGCAGGTGGTGCCACGGGTGGCATCGGCGGGCGCGCGCGGATCGGCGATGATCATCGGGATCTTCACCGAGGCCTCGTGGAACATGTCCTTTTCGCCGAGCCAGTGATCGCCGAGATAATCGCCATGATCGGAGGTCAGCACGATCATGGTGTCGTCGATCCGGCCGGTGGCCTCGAGATGATCCAGCAGGCGGCCAAGCTGGTCGTCGCATTGCCGGATCAGGCCCATATAGGCGGGAATCACCTTTTGGCGGACTTCCTCGCGCTGGAAGGCCCGGGCCACCCGGGCCCCCTGAAACGCCTTCAGGATCGGGTGCGGATCCTCCAGCTCGACGGCATGGCGGCGGGGGCTGGGCACCTGATTGGCCCCGAACATGTCATGATAGGGGGCGGGCACGATATAGGGCCAATGCGGTTTGATATAGCTGACATGCGCCATCCAGGGGCCATCTGCCTGATCAATGAAATCAATGCAGCGCGAGGTCAGCCAGGGGGTTTCGCTATCCTGTTCCCGGATATTGGCGGGCTTGTCGGCATTCATCAACATCCAGCCCGAGGCGATCTGATCACCGTCCAGCCCGGCATTGGCGAAATCGGCCCAAGGATTGCTGCCGGGATAGCCCTGCGCCTTGAGATATTCATTATAGGGCGAGCGCTTTTCGTCATAGAACCCGTCCGGGCCTTCGGCCCAAAGCCCATCATCGCGGATCCAGACATCAAAGCCGCAATCGGCCTGTCGCGCGCCGATCACGCTGTCGGGCTCCAACCCCAGCCGCGCCATGCCTTCGGCATCGGCCTTCATATGGGTCTTGCCAATCAGCCAGGCATCCATGCCCAGTTTGCGCAAATGGTCGCCCATCGTGTGTTCACCCACGCGCAGCGGAAAGCCGTTCCATTGCGCGCCATGGCTGGATGGGTAGCGCCCGGTATAAAAGCTCATCCTCGAGGCACCGCAGATCGGCGATTGCACATAGGCATTGCTGAAGCGCAGGCCGCGCGCCGCCACTTTGTCGAAGTTTGGCGTGTGCAAATGCGGATGCCCGGCGCAGCTGAGATAATCAAAGCGCAGCTGATCATACATGATGAACAGAATATTCACTGGCCCCTCCCGACCCGGATTCGGCCCAGCATAGGCGGGGCTGCAATAAATCGTAGTCCTGATTTTCTTATGGGTATTCCTTTTGGCAATAGGCTACAGCTGCCCTTTCAGGCGGGCGGCGCTGGCCAGGATGGGGCCGGCTTCGGCGATGGTCAGGATCATCTCGACATGTTGCGGTTTCATCTAGGCCTGCACATCCTGCGCCACCAGCGCCAGCAGGTCACCGCGTTTGACAAAGCCGCGGGCGGTATGGGCCAGAATGAACCCATCTGACGGAAAGATTACCGGCTGCGAGGCGCGTTCCGGTTCCAGCACGAAATGAAACTGCCCCGCCAGATCGCCTGCGCGCATATCGCACCCGGCGCTGATGGCGCGATCGAAAATGCCGTCGGCAGGGGCATGGAGGGAATGCCGGGTGGCGGTGATTTCAACCCGGCGGGGATCGGCCAGCGCGGTCTGGCCCGGCAGCACGCCGAGATGGGTCAGGGCGCGGATCAGGCCGGCCTCGGCGGCATCGGTGATGGCCGGATCGACACCACCGCCGCCGCCCAGTTCGGTGGCGATCATCGGAATGCGCGCGCGTTCGGCGGCAGAGTTGAGCGAGCGATTATCGTTCCGGGCCCCAAGTTCCCAGATCAGCGGCAGGCCAAAGGCCCGCGCCAGGGCCAGGTTTTGCGCCCGCAGGCCGGGATCGGCGGTTCGGGCGGCCAGCGCAGAGGGCGCAAAGACGGACGCCTTGCCGCCCGAATGCAGATCAATCGCGCCGTCGCAGCGGGGCAGCAGCGTTTCGATATAATCGGCGATCATCGCGGTCGGCCCGCCATCGGCATCGCCGGGAAAGGCCCGGTTCAGATTGCCGCCATCGAGCGGCGACACCCGCGCCGAGGCGGCAAGGGCGGGGGCATTGAGCGCGGGCATCAGGATCACCTGACCCAGCAGATCGGCAGGGCTGAGCCGCCCAGCCAGCCGCATGATGGCCGCTGGCCCCTCAAACTCATCGCCATGGCTGCCGCCGGTGATCAGCACCACCGGACCGTCGCCGCCCTTGATCGAGATCACCGGGATCGGGTGATAGCCGAGCGGGCATGTGTTATCGGAGTATTTCAGCATCAAATCACCGCTGTGACGCCCCGGGGCCGACAGATCGATGCTGGCCTGAATGCGGCTTGGTTTTCTGGGGGTATCCATCGGCGGCTCCTTACTGGAATAAGGCCAGATTACGCAGGCAGGGCACGAAGCCGCAACAGCCCGCCAATTTCACGGCGCGCGACGCGTTCGGCCAGAACAAGCGCCATGATCGCGCCGGTGGTGACGGCCGCGGCGACGCCGAACCAGACCCCGATTTCGGAAAACCCCAGCACGCCGACAAAGATCCAGACAAAAAAGGCAATGCCAAAGCCCTGCCGGTAAAGGCTGATCCAGACGGTCCAGATCGGGCGTTTCATGGCTTGCAGAAACGAGGTGATGGAAAACAGCAGCATATAGACCCAGAGGATCGTGCCCTCGACCCTGAGATAGGCCAGGCCGACGCGGATCACCGCAGGATCATCGGTGAAAATGCCCAGCAGCGCGCGCCCGAAGACCCATAGCACGGGGCCTGCGATGGCGGTCATGATGAACCCGATCCGCCAGCAATAAAACACCGCCTGGCGCACGCGCGCAGGGTCGCCGGCACCAAAGTTTTGCGAGGCAATGGGCAAAAGCGCGCCGGTCACCCCCAGAACCGGCAACAACATCACCTGTTCCAGGCGGATGCCGATGCCAAACCCCGCCACGGCATGTTCGCCAAAGCCCTTGAGGGCAAATTGCACCACAATGCCGGACATCATCATGATCATCATCGACAGGGCGGTGGGCAAGGTCTGCAGCGAAATATCCCTGAACCTTGGCAGGCGCGGGATGAAATTGGCACCGCGCAGCCGGGCCATGGTTTTCAGCCGCAGCACCTGCGCGATCATATAGAGCATGACACCGGTCTGGCTGAGCACTGTGGACAGGGCCAAGCCGTCAAACCCGAAGCCGCCCCAGAGACCGGGAATGCCATAGATGAACAGCGGGTTGAGGGCGATATTGGCAAAGAACGCCACCATCAGCGCCCGGCTCAGGGAGCGGCCATCGCCATGCGATTGCAACATGCCATTGCAGGCGAAGGCCAGCAGAAACCCCGGCAGCGCCATCAGCATCAGGTGAAAATAGCGCAGGCCCGCATCCTGATAGGGGCCGGGTTCCGAGACCAGCGCAATCAGCGCCGGGCCATACCACATGCCGAAACCGGCCAGCAGGGCCGAGGCGATCACCCCATAGCTGAGCCCCTGCGCCATCAGGCGGCGGGCGCGGCGATTGTCCCTGGCCCCCAGCGCATTGCCGACCAGCGCCGCCATCGCCGCGGCCAGACCGAACCCCACCGACATGGCGATGAAAAACACCTGCGTGCCCAGCGCGATGCCCGCCTGCGCACTGGTCGACAGCATCCCGGCAAAGAACATATCGACGATATTGTAGAGCGTGTTGAACAGCATGCCGATGGCGGCGGGCACGGCCAGGGCACGGAAATGGCCCGCGATCGGGCCGGTTGTCAGATCCTTGTTGATCGGCAGGGCCATGCGGCGCTTTCAGGGGCGTTCGGCCTGCACGGTCAGGAACTCGAACGTGGGGGTGATGACCTCGACAAAGCCATGACAAAGCTCGGCATCGACGCTGATCGAATCGCCGGCGCGCAGGGTGAAATCCTGCTTGCCGTAGCGATAGACCGCCTCACCTGACAGAACCTGCACGAACACCACGCCATGGCCGATATAATTGGGCGGCGGGCCGCCTTCGCGCAGCAGCGTCACGCGGCGGGCCTGAAAGCGCAGATCCTTGCGCGCATGCATCGCCAGATTGACATATTCATGGCTGTGGCTGTCGGTGATGCGGGTCGATTTCAAACCTTCGCCATGGCGCACCAGCGTGTAATCGGTATGTTCGGTCCGGGCCTCACGGAAAAGCGCCGCAATCGGCACTTCCAGCGCCTGTGCCAGCGCCGCCATCGTGCCCACCGAAGGCGAAACCAGCCCGTTTTCGATCCGGCTGACCATCGCCGCCGAAATGCCCGAGCGTTCCGCGACCTGGCGCGCCGAATAGCCCCGCTGACGCCGCAGATCCTTGAGCGCGGAGCCGATATCGGCCTCGATCCGTTGCACATGGGGGTCGCTTTCAATCACTCTCTGACTGCCCATTGTAAAAGCCCACGACATCGCCATCGGTGGTGACACCGAGGCCGTTGAGCGACCGGTTGGCATAGCAGAAATAGCCGATGATCTGGTTGATCTCCAGGATCTCGCCATCGGACCATCCGGCCTCGCGCAGCGCGTCGACATCGCCGCGCACCATCGCGCCGGGCCGCAGCGTCAGCTTTTCGGTATAGCGCAGCGCGGCCAGTTCGGCACCGTCAAAGGCCGCACCCGGATCATGGGCCTGCAATGCGGCCTCGATCGCATCGGCGCGGGACCGATCACCGATCAGATGGCGCGCATTGGCCCAGTGATTGGCATAGGAATAGGGGCAGGCATTCAGGGTCGAGACATAGGAGGCGATCACCTCCTGAAACCACATCGCCACGGTATTGGCGCAATCATGCAGGCAGGCGCGATACAGCGCGACATGACCATCCATCGTGCTTGGCCTGAGCGAATGGACCCGCATCACATTATCGACGGTGCCATGCGGCGTGCGGGCACGATCAAGGGCCTGTTTCAATGCGCCATCCGCATCGGTATCGGCAATCATCTTGATCCAGGCTGACATAGCCCCCCTTCCCTGGCCTGCATGCAAAACAGACCAATTTGACATCTCTTGCAGTTTTTTATTGACGATTGTTGCGCGTTACGCAAGTTTATTAAACAGGAAGCAACACTTGACCGGGGGGAGAGTAGGCTTTGCGCAGAATTCAGAGACCGACAGTCAGATCCCCAAGCGGGCAGCCGGGACCAGCCCAGATTGCGGCATGGCCGAAACCACCATTGTCCGAATTCCGAAATTGTTGCGCCAAATGCCCTCGGGCGCTGACCTTATATCCCGGGATGGACCCGCAATGACCGATCAGACGCCGATCATCGAGGCTACCAATCTTGACAAGTTCTATGGCGATTTTCATGCCCTGAAAGACATCAGTATCACCGTGCATCAGGGCGAGAAGATGGTGATTTGCGGGCCATCGGGATCTGGCAAATCGACACTGATTCGCTGTTTCAACGGGCTGGAGTTCCATAATTCCGGCACGCTTGTCATCGACGGGATCGAGGTTTTCGACGGGGCCAAGGAGATTCGCGCGCTGCGTCAGGAAGTTGGCATGGTGTTTCAGCAATTCAACCTGTTTCCGCATCTGACCGTGCTGGAAAACCTGATGATCGGGCCGATGAAGGTGCGCGGGCTGAGCCGGGCGCAGGCCGAGGAGACCGCGCGCAGTTATCTGGATCGGGTCCATATCCCGGAACAGGCCGAAAAATACCCGGCGCAATTGTCGGGCGGCCAGCAGCAGCGCGTCGCCATTGCCCGGTCGCTCTGCATGGAAAGCCGCATCATGCTGTTTGATGAGCCGACCTCGGCGCTGGATCCTGAAATGATCAATGAGGTGCTCGATGTCATGGTCGAGCTGGTCGATACCGGC
The DNA here is from genome assembly GCF_058343375.1 of Alterinioella sp. Lineage (NCBI taxonomy): Bacteria > Pseudomonadati > Pseudomonadota > Alphaproteobacteria > Rhodobacterales > Paracoccaceae > Alterinioella > Alterinioella sp. Next base: position 30,839 of record NZ_JBTUJH010000019.1, on the reverse strand, counting down.
ATGACCATGGTCGTGGTCACGCATGAGATGGGGTTCGCCCGCAAGGTGGCCGACACGATGGTGTTCATGGAGGCGGGCCGCATTGTCGAGACCGCGCCGCCGGAACAGTTTTTCACCAACCCCTCCAGTGACCGCTGCAAGCTGTTTCTGGACCAGATACTGGAACATTGAGGTGAGCCTGGCCGCCCCCGTCCAAACCCATGCCCCAAAAGGCCTGCCCCCGCCCCGCCCGCCGGCAGTGCAGCGGTTCCTTGGCTCGGCCCCGGTTTCGGTGGCGATCTATCTGGCGGTGATGGGGGCGATTATCTACGGATCCTTCGCCGGTGCGCAGGACATGGGGTATAATTGGCAATGGCACCGGGTGCCGCAATATCTGTGGAGCTTTACCGATGACGGGTTCCAGTTGGGCGAAATGTTCTACGGTCTCGGCACCACGATCAAGCTGTCGGTGACGGCTTTTGCCTTTGCCACATTGCTTGGCCTGCTGGTGGCGCTGTTGCGGCTGTCGGGGCTGGTGGTGGGCACCGCCATTGCCATCGCGTTTCTGGAATTTATCCGCAACATCCCGCTGCTGGTGCTGCTTTACCTGTTTTACTACGTGTTGGGGCCGATCTTTGGCATGGACCGCTATACCGCCAGTGTCCTGACCCTGGCGGTGTTCCATTCCGCGCTGATTTCCGAGATCCTGCGCGCCGGCATCAACGCGGTCGCCACCGGCCAGTGGGAGGCCGCGAAATCCATCGGCATGACCAAGGCGCAGATCTATCGCTATATCATCTTGCCGCAATCGGTGCGCTTCATGTTGCCGCCGATGACCGGCGAGGTGGTTCACCTGATCAAATCCTCCGCCATTGTCAGTGTCATCGCCGTGGCCGAGCTGACCACGATCGGGCGCAACATCATTTCCGACACATTCATGAGCTTCGAGATCTGGTTCACCGTCGCCGCTGTCTACATGGCGCTGACCTTGATCCTGTCTGTCGGCGTCACCTTTCTGGAAAAGAAATATGCCGTCGACCAATAACGAGAAACCGCAACTCAAGACCCAGCAAGGAGACAAGACATGACTATTTCACGCAGATTTTTCGGGGCCGCGATGGGCGCGGTTGCTGCCATGGGGCTTGCCCTGCCGGCCGCCGCCCAAAGCGCCACCCAGGCACTGGCGAGCGAAAGCGTTCTGGTAAGCATCCAGGAGGAGGGCGTTCTGCGCATCGGGCTGTCGCTGTTCGTGCCCTGGTCGATGCGCGATGTGAACGGCGAACTGATCGGGTTCGAGCTGGATGTGGGCCGTCAGCTGGCCGAGGATATGGGTGTCGAGGTCGAGTTTGTGCCGACATCATGGGATGGCATCATCCCGTCGCTTCTGGGTGGCAATTTCGATGTCATCATTTCCGGCATGTCGGTGACGCCGTCGCGCAATCTGACGGTGAATTTCACCGATCCCTATGCCTATTCGGGCCTGGCGATCCTTGCCAACCGGTCGATGACCGAGGGCATGAGCCTGGAGGATTACAACAGCCCCGAGATCATCTTTGCCGGACGTCGCGGGGCCACCCCGGCGGCCGTGATCGCCGCGCGGTTCCCGCTGGCGACGCAGCTTTTGTTCGATGAGGACGGGGCCGCCGCGCAGGAGGTTCTGAACGGCAACGCACATGCCACCATGGCGTCACAGCCGACGCCGAACATGGAAGCGGTGCGCTATCCCGATGTGCTCTATGTGCCGTTCGACAATCTGTTTGATCCGCGCGGCGAGGCCTTTGCCGTGCGCAAGGGGGATCCCGATGCGATGAACTTCTTCAACAACTGGATCGCGCAGCAATGGCGGTCGGGCTGGTTGCAGGAACGCCATGATTACTGGTTCGCCAGCAATGAATGGGCCGATCAGGTCGCGCAGTAGACACCGGCAAAACAACCGGAGGGGCGGTGCGCCGCCCTTCCCTTCCTTCCCCTTTCCTCAATGCACAGGTTCACCCCTCCTCCCGTGACCAATTTCATCCACAAACTCAAATGGCCCGACTATCTGATCCTCGCTGTGGTGATCGGGTTCTTTGGCTATATCTGGTTCACCATCGAAGGCTCGCTGAACTATTCCTGGCGCTGGCATCTGATCCCCAGCTATATCATCGGCTGGCATACCGGGCGCGAGGAATGGTTCGCCAATATCTTGTTGCAGGGGCTGGCCGCGACGGTCCGAATTTCGATCTATGCCAGTATCCTGGCGGTGATCCTGGGCACCATTTTGGGCGTCGCGCGCTGTTCGGCCAATCTGGCCATCCGCATGCTGGCGCGCACCTATCTTGAATTTCTGCGCAATATCCCGCCGGTTGTGGTGGTCTTCATCTTCTTCTTTTTCCTGTCCCAGCAATTGATTGATTTTCTCAATCTCGAACGCTGGGCGCGCGGTATTGCGCGGCAGGAAAACAACGCGATATGGGAATTTTTCTTTGGCGAGATGCGCCGGTTTCCATCGCTGATATCGGGTGTCATCGTGCTGGCGCTGTTTGAAAGCGCCTTTGTCGGCGAGATCATCCGGGCCGGGATCCAGTCGATCCCCAAGGGCCAGCGCGAGGCTGCCAAATCGATCGGCATGAGCCCGATGCAGGAGCTGCGCTATATCGTGCTGCCGCAGGCGGTGAAGCGGGTTTTGCCACCCTTGGCCAACCAGTTCATCACCCTGATCAAGGACAGTTCGATCATCTCGCTGATCTCGGTCCAGGAGCTGACCTTTTCAACCGTGCAGCTGGTCGCCTCGTCGCGGCTGATTTTCGAGGCCTGGATAACCACGGCGGCGTTCTATTTCATCATCTGCTTCGGTCTCAGTCAGATTTTTGCGCGGCTGGAACGCGGCAGGAAATCGAAGCCGCGCCAAAGTTGATCCGGGGGCCGGATGGGCGCATCGAAAGGGTCGAAGCGGGCACCAGCCTGTTGAACCGGCATCGTGGTCAAGGGTCTGGCCGATCCGAGCCTGTTGGTCGAGATCGACGCGATGGGGGGGATTGACGATCGAGCTTGGGAAAATTTATCGAACGAAAGGCGGCAAGGGGGAACGGAGCTGCCATTCAGCTAGCGTGCCGCAACCGCTGCATCTCTGGCGTCAGGATCCGCGAATCCCGTGCCACTGGCGGCGGTTTTTCCCAAAACCAGGAAGGTCATCATCCCCAATGGCGGCAGTGGTTTTTGTTCTTCGAGTGTCAGCTCTTCTTCCTGGAGCACCGTTTCGATCTCAAAATCAGAGTGCCAGCCGAGAATATCCGCAAAAGGGGCCGATATCCGTTCGATGAAGGCAAGAAACCCCTGTTTCCGCACAAAATGATTGGTAATCACGACTTTCCCGCCTGGCTTGCAGACCCGTGCAATCTCGGCCATCACTTTTCCCGGTTCCGGCACGACCGACAGCACATGCATCGCTGCAACCGTATCGAAATGGTTATCGGGAAAATCAAGGCTGCGGGCATCCATCTGGCGCAATTCGGTTACCTGGCCCAAATTCATGCGCTGCACCTTGTCGCGTGCTTTTTGCAGCATGTCTTCGCTGAAATCGATACCCGTCACCTGAATTTCGGGCTTGTAATGCGGCAGCGAAAGCCCGGTGCCCACGCCAACCTCCAGCGCCTTTCCGGGGCGGGTATTGATATATTCGACGGCGCGACGCCTGCCGACATTGGTGATCGCCCCGAAGGTTCGGTCATAGATGGGTGCCCAACGGGCATAGGAGGTTTGAACGGCTTGGATATCCATTTTCGGTTCCTTATCGGCCTGAAGATGTTTCTTTTTCAAGCCACGCCCAAACCACCATAGCGACGTAACCGAGGCACAGCGCGATCAGCGTGACCCACGCAAAAGTCAGCAGCGCGGCCCCGATGGCAGCAACCCCGACGAGAAAGAACTTCACGTTTTCGCGGGAAATCTTGGTGGTCTTGAATGACCAGGTCGGGATGCGGCTGATCAGCAGGAGGCCGATGAAAACCATGTAGAGGCCAATGACAATTCCAGGCAGCAATGGCGCATCCGTGAAGGCAAAGGACAGATACATCGGCAACAAGACCAGCAACGCGCCTGCGGGGGCCGGAACCCCCTCGAAAAAGGCGCTTTCCTGATCAGGAGTGTCCGATTTGCTGCTGACATTGAACCGGGCCAGCCGCATCACGCAACACACAGAGTAAATCAACACGAAAATCCAGGCCGCACTGGGGATGTCCTGCAAAGCCCAGAAATAGATCAGAAGCGGCGGTGCCACCCCGAAATTCAGGAAATCCGCAAGGGAATCAAGCTCTGCGCCCATTTCGCTGTCACTGCCAAGGAGCCGGGCCAGCCGTCCGTCCAGCCCATCCAGAACACAGGCCGCCACGATGAGTTGCACCGCCAGCGTGTAATTGCCCTGAACGCCGAATCTGATGGCCGTCAAGCCCGCGCAAATGGCCACAACGGTCAGCACATTTGGCAGCAGCTGGACAAGCGCAAACTCGGTTTCTCTTTTGTCGGATCGTCCCGCCATCGGCGCTTTCAACTAGCTCCCTTCCGGCACATCTAGTTCAGCCAGAACGGTTTCACCGGCAATCATCGTCTGCCCGACGCTTACCAACGGATCCACGCCATCGGGCAGGTAGACATCAAGCCGGGACCCGAACCGGATCAGCCCAAAGCGGTCTCCGGTCCGGATCATGTCCCCCGGCTTCACGAAACAGACAATACGCCTGGCAACCAGACCTGCGATTTGCACAACAGCCAGGTCCCGACCGTCCGGCATTCGGATACACAGGCTGTTGCGCTCATTATCGACGCTGGCCTTGTCCAGCGACGCGTTGAAAAACTTGCCGGGGCGATAGGCAACGGATGTAATTTCGCCTGCAACGGGCGCGCGGTTCACATGACAATTGAACACGTTCATGAAGACGCTGACACGCGTAAGCGGTGCCTCCGACATTCCAAGTTCCTTCGGCGGAACGGCCCTTTCGATCAGCGAAACAATCCCATCCGCAGGGCTGACAACCAACCCGCCCCGCGCAGGCGGGACACGCTCGGGGTCACGAAAGAAATAATAGCACCAGACTGTCAGGCCAACGCCGACCCAGCCCAACAGTTCGGACAGAAAAAACAAGCCAAATGTGAGAACGGCAAAAATTGCGACAAACCTGATGCCTTCCGGGTGCATTGGTTTGATGAATGTATCGCGCATTCGCATCGTGATCTTTCCCCCAGGGCAATTGGCTGCTCTCTCATACGTGGATTGGCCTCGAGTGCAAGGGCGGTCCGGACAGTTATGTTGGCTTGGTCGCAAGGGTGCGACGAACTGGTCAGTCTCAAATCGTCCTTCGACAACCCTGCTCTGGCGCGATTGCGTAAGCGGCCCGACCCGGCCATTGATCAAGCGCAGGCCCGGATCTGCACCATGCCGTTTTCGACCCGGCACCCGAACACCTTCATCGCCCGCGTCGCGGGGGCCGAGACCGGCCGCCCGTCGCGCACATCGAACGCGCCCTGATGCAGCGGGCATTCGATGATGTGGCCGTCGAAATAGCCATCGCAGAGATCCGCACCGCCATGAGTGCACAGCGCCAGCGAGACATGGATGCCGCTTGGCGTGTCATAGACCGCCAGCCTGCGCGGGCCCAGATCGACGCGGGTGACCCAGTTTTGTTCAAGCTGAGCCACCGCAATCAGATCGCGCCACGGCTTTTGCGCCGCCATCAGATCTGCCCCTGCGCGCGGGCCGCGAATATCTGGCGCAGAATCTCCCGGTGGGCACCGAAATAGCCACCCCTCTCGACATGGACATGATCGCGCAGTTTTTCATGCAAAGCGGGCAGCCGGTAAAACGGCACCGAGGCGACATAGTGATGTTCGGCGTGATAGTTCATGTTCCAGCACAGAAACCGCCACGGGGCCGACACCAGGCTGGTGCGGGTGTTTTCGCGCATCTGCGGCACCGAGGGCCGCCCGACATGTTCGGTCATCCGCACCCATCGCATCACCGGCTCACCCAGGAAAAGCGGGATGATCCAGAGCCAGATCAGCCCCCACCAGCCGGTCACGGCCATGCCAAGGAAAACCAGCGCATAAAACCCGATCATCAGCCGCGCATCGCGGCTGACGGCCCCGAGTTCGACCTTGGGGATGAAGCGCAGCTCAACCGCGCTGAACCGGCCCGTTGCGTGGCGGAACAGTTCCGCAAACTTGTTGCGCCAATAGGGCAGCGCGCTGATATAGAGCAGATATTGGCCGATGGTCTTTGGCATCGGGATCTGTTCGGGGTCCTGGCCGGTCACCTGGGTATAGGTGTGGTGGTCGCAATGCTCATAGCGGAAAAACCGGTGCGGCAGCATGATGACAAGCCCGCAGATCTGGCCCGCGACATCGTTCAGCCAGCGGGTGCGAAACACGGTGTAATGCACGCATTCATGTTGCAGCGAAAAATGATGCACCAGCACGATGCCATGGACAAACATCGCCGGCCAGATCAGCCAGCTGTTCCAGGCCAGCGCCACCAGCGTCGTGGTTATGGCCAGCAGGGCCACCCATCCGGCAAGGTGGCGCAGGGCGGGTCCGTTGGAGCGTTGCATCAGGGTTTTCAGCTCGGCGCGGGTCAGCTTGCCCTCGGCCAGGGCCTGGGTCAGGGGCGTGACAATCGGGTCTGCCATATGTGATCTCATGAATTGTGCCGGTCACGCGAGCCTTGGCTCTGCCGGATCCGGCGCCGGAGACGGGAGTGCTCCGCACCATGGGACAGGGCCGAACGCCGTTCCCATCAGGTTGAAATCTAACGGCCAGATGGCGATTCGTTCAAGCATTGCGTGGCCCCGGTCACGCCGCCTTGTCGGCGCGATAGCCGATCGCGCGGTCGGGATGGGCAAACAGCGCCGCCGCACAGGGGTATTGCGCCAGGATCGCTTCGCCGCCGGGCAGGCGATGGGCATGAAACACGCCATCCTGCCAATAGGTGGTGCCGTCAATCACGATGGTCGGATCGACCACGTTCCAGCTTATTTCCCCCGGCGCATAGGCCCCGCAGGTGTGAAAATGCAGGATGCGTGGATTGCCAAAGGCCGCGCCGCCCCATCTTTCGTAATTGTGCCGGATATCCCAGGGAAAGCCACAGCCGGGATGGATGCCGGCATGCCAGGAATGCACGAAATTGCGGTCGATCCCGAACAGCGCCGCGACCCGGTCATAATGCGCATTGGCGCGGGCGACATCGGCGGGCGATCCGTCAAATCCGGTCAGGCGGCCATTTTCCATAAGGGCAAAGACCTGACCGTCGAATTCGAGATTGTAATCGGGGTAATAGCGTGACCCGGTGCCGGTCAGAAACCCCGACAGCGCCGCCCGGCCGGAAAAACTATGGGCCGGAACCGGGGTGAAAACCGACATCGGGAAGCGCAGGATCGAGGTATCGCCACCCGCCGCCAGGTTCATTTCGGGGCGCCCGGTGATATCGGTGCCCGCCGGGCAGGTCAGGCGCACATGATCGGCGCGGTCGAGCACGCCATTCACCGCCTCCTTGATCTGCAAAAACGCCGCGTGGTGGCCATTGCCGAAGCCCGAGCCGAACAGTTCACCGTTCAGCGCAAAGCTGACGATGATCTTCTTGCCCTGCGGCATGTCGGAAAAGCGCAGCTGATCGCCAAGGCGGGCCAGGAACAGGACGATATCGGTGGCTTCGAACAGGTGCAGCAGATCGGGCGGAAGATGCGGATTATCGGGGTTGAAGCCGACATCGAGCGTGGTGACGACAAGCCCCAGATCGCGCGCGGCTTCGGACACGACCGTCACGGCATCGGCGTCGAAATAGCCCAGTTCGGGCGGCTCATATGCGATCAGCAGCCGATCTCCGGGGGTCGCATGGGCGCAGTTCAACAACAGATTGCGTGCGCCGCGTTCCGGCGTCATTTCGGTCATGGCGGGCCCCTTTTGATACTGGATGAAACTACCGCCATGGGCCTGGCCCGACCATTTGAAACTCGTAATGGGTTCCATTAGAATGGCTAATATGATTCTCAACCTGCCCTATTCCGCCCTGCGGGCGTTCGAGGCTGTCGTGCGCCTGTCCGGGTTCTCTGCCGCTGCCGCCGAATTGGGGGTCAGCCAGAGCGCCATCAGCCAGCATGTGAAATCGCTGGAAGAATGGGTGGGGCAGGATCTGCTGGTGCGCGGCGCGCGCGCCTCGGTCCCGACGCGTGAAGGCGCGGAACTGGCGGGCGCCATCGTGCAGGGCCTGGGCCGGATATCGGATCTCTGCGGCCAGTTGCGCGACCGCAACCGCACCGATAAAGCAATTGTCATCAGCTGCTTGCCGGGGTTTGCTTTCACATGGCTGTTCCCGCGATTGTTGCGGTTTGATCTGGCCCATCCCGATATTGCGATCTCGATCACCATTGATACCGGGCAGTATCCGTTTTCGGGCATCGGCACCGATATCGGCATCCGATACGGGCTGGGCGATCACCCCGGTTTTCTGGTTGACAGGTTGATGCGCGAACGGCTGCTGCCGGTCTGCGCGCCGGCGCTGCTGCAGGGCGACCCGCCGCTGCGCCAGGTCGCGGATCTGGCCAGACACACCCTGTTGCTTGATGAAACGCTCAATTTCGGCGGCAGGAATTCAACCTGGGAATATTGGGCCGCAGAGGCCGGAATTGCCTTGCCATCGGGGATACGCAACCGGCGCTTCGGCCAGTCCAACCTGGTTGTGCAGGCCGCGATTGAGGGTCTGGGCGTGGCGCTTGGGCGCGAGCCGCTGGTGATTGACGCGCTGTGCGATGGCCGGCTGGTGCGGCCGTTTCCCGAAATGACCTGGTCACCGCTGTCTTATTGGCTGGTGCGCCGCAAAGGGGCCGAGGACAGCGCCCGAATTGTGGAGTTTCTGAGCTGGATCAAATCCGAGGCCGCGGCGCAGCCCGAAATTCCGCCCCATGCCAGCGCCGATTGATTAGCCCGCCTAATGTCAGATATTACCAATCCGGCATGGATCGGGCGGCCTCTCTGCGCCATAGTGACCCCGACCGGAACCGGAATTGAACGAGGGCGCGGATGTTTTTGAGAAACTGCTGGTATGTGGCGGCCTGGAGCGCGGATATCGGGCGCGCCCTGAAGGCGGAGACCTTTCTGGGCGAGAATATCGTGCTTTACCGGCGCGAAGATGGCAGGCCGGTCGCGCTGGAGGATGCCTGCCCGCATCGCAAGCTGCCGCTGTCAGAGGGCAATCTGATCGGCGACCGGGTCGAATGCGGCTATCACGGGCTGACCTTTGATTGCAGCGGGGCCTGTGTGGCCGCGCCGACCCAGGCAGACGCGATCCCGAAACGCGCCGTGGTGCGCTCCTATCCGGTGGTCGATCGCTACCGGCTGCTATGGATCTGGATGGGCGACCCTGCCCTGGCCGACCCCGACAAGATCTTTGAGGTGGAAAATTTTGACGACCCGAGCTGGGGCCTGACCGATGGCGGCGTTCTGGATATAAACTGCCATTACCTGTGGGTCTGCGACAACCTGCTCGATCCCAGCCATGTGGCCTGGGTGCATGTCACCTCTTTCGCGGGGGCGGGCACCGATGAAGAGCCGCTGAAGGTCGAGAAAACCGACCGCGGTGTGGTGGTGTCGCGCTGGATTTTCGGCAAGCCGCCATCGCCCTATTACGCCGGGCTGGTCAGTTTCAAAGGCGATTGCGACCGGCTGCAACATTACGAGATGATCCGCCCGGCCATCGGGTTGAACAAATCCATCTACACGCCCGTGGGCAGCGGCGGCTATGACAGCACGCCGGGCGATCAGACCTTCATCAACATCTCCTATAATTTCATGACCCCGATCGATGCTGACAGAACCCGGTATTTCTGGTTCCAGCACCGCAATTCCGAGCCGGATAACCGCGAGATGTCAAAATTCATGAATGACGGTGCCGTGATGGCCTTCAACGAGGACCGCGTGGTGCTGGAGAAGGTCCATCAAGGCATGAAACACGCGGTCACGCCCCATATCGACCTGGGCCTGGATGGCGGGGCGAAACTGTTCCGTCAGGCGCTGGAGCGCGCCATTGCAGCCGAGGCCAGCGCGGCCGAGGTCTGAATGCCCCGGCCGGCCGGCCCCGCGCCGAAGCAGCGGGGCGAAAGCAAAAACGTGACCGGCCGGTGGCGGATTGCGGGCGGGGTCACTCCACCTCCGGCACCTGCAACCGATGCGCGCCCAGGTCCCTGAGATCGGGCAACTGCCCCGCGCCCCCCAGCCGCGCCACCGCCAGCGCGCCGCAGTGATTGGCCCGCGCCAGACAATCGCCCAGCGGCTGGCCCGCCAGCCAGGCCGACAGAAACCCGGCATTGAAGGCATCACCGGCCCCGGTCGTGTCCTGCACTGTCGCGGCGCAGGCGGGGGCCGATTGCGTAGCCCCGCCCGCCGCGATGGCGACAGCGCCGCGATCGCCGCGCTTGATGATGTTTGCCACGCGCGGCGCAACCGCAATGCCGTTTTGCCTTAGCGCCTCGGCCTCGGCACAATTGGGCAGGAACAGATCGACCGAGGCGATGATTGCGGCGGCGCGCGGATCGGCCAGCGCCTGCGCATCCCAACTGCAATCCAGCGAGATCGTCATGCCCTGGCCGCGCGCCGCCCCGATCAGATCGGGATGATCCAGCGCGGTTGTCAGCTCACCGATATGCAAATGCCGCGCGGCGGGCAGCGCGGTGCCTTTGTGAAAGGCCAGCGCCGCGCCGGTCCGCCGGGTCACGAAAGCCCGGTCGCCGCCACGCGCCAGCGCCACCGTGATTTGCGGGTCATCCTGCGGCCCCGGTTCGGTGCAATGCGAAATCACCCGATTTTGGCCCATCTCCTGCGTCACCAGTGCCGTGAACGGGGAGGCCGGCAGCACCCCCATCAGGGCGACATCCTGGCCCAGCGCCGACAGATAGGCCGCGGTGATATAGGCCCCTCCCCCGGCGCGCAGGGCCAGCCTGTCGGCGAAAACTTCACGCCCCGGCGCAGGCCCGCCATCGAGACCGGAAAACACCAGGTCGCAATAGATCCGCCCCGCACACAGGATGCCACCATCGCCAGTCACGTAATCACCAACCCCGTTTGCGCATCGAACAGGTGCATCTGCGCCGGATCGGCCCCAAGGCGAATCTGATCGCCCGCCTTTGGCGGGTTGCGCCCCGGCCCGGTGGCAATGATCTCGTGCCCCTCCAATGCCACATAAAGCAGCGTCTCGGCACCCAATGGCTCGGCCACAGACACCTCGCCGGCAAAGATCCCGGCACCGTCGCTGGCCAGATGCAGATCTTCGGGCCGGATGCCAAGCTGCACGGGGGCCCCTTGGCGCAAACCCGCCCGCCCCGGCAGCGCAATCTCGGCCCCATTGGACAAAGCCACACCGCCCGCGATCAGCACCCCCGTCAGCAGGTTCATCGACGGCGCGCCGATGAATTGCGCGACAAAGGTGTTGGCGGGCTGATGGTAGATCTGATCGGGGGTGCCGACCTGCTGGATATGGCCATCTTTCATCACCACGATCCGATCGGCCATCGTCATCGCCTCGACCTGATCATGGGTCACGAAAACAATCGTGTTGCCGACCCGGCGGTGCAATCTCTTGATCTCCAGCCGCATCTGGGTGCGCAGTTGGGCATCAAGATTGGACAGCGGTTCATCGAACAGAAACACCGCCGGGTCGCGCACCATGGCGCGCCCGATGGCGACCCGCTGGCGCTGCCCGCCCGACAGCTGCGCCGGTTTGCGGTGCAACAGATCGGTCATGCTGAGGATCTCGGCCACCTGATCGATCCGCGCGTCTTTTTCCGGTTTCGACAATTTGGAGCTGCGCAGCCCAAAGCCGATATTCTTGCGCACACTCATATGCGGATAGATGGCGTAATTCTGGAACACCATGGCGATGTCGCGTTCCTTGGGCTCCAGATTATTGACCACGCGGCCACCGATCTCGATCTCGCCCGAGGTCACCTCCTCCAGCCCCGCGATCATTCGCAAAGTGGTGGATTTACCGCAGCCCGATGGCCCGACGAAAACGACAAATTCGCCATCTTCGACTTCAAGGTTGATGGAATGCAGCACTTCGGTCTTGTCATAGGTTTTGACCAGATTGCGCAGGACGAGGTCGGACATCAGGCAGGCTCCGTCAATTTGGTGAAGGCATGGTTCAGCAGTGCTTTGGCATCGCGCCGGCGGGTCGATATGTCTTGCAGATCGGCCCGCAAAGCGGCGAGCGTGTCGTCATATCCCGCCAGCGCCGCGTCCATCGGGGCGGGTGCCGGGCCACCATAACGATCGCGCCGGGCGATGAAGCCTCGCAGCGATACGGCCTCGGCAAAGGCCGCCTCGGTCATCTCGGGCGCGCGCCCCGTTTCGCCATGATAGGCGGCGGTGAATTCCGCAAACCCGGCCGCAAGCGGCACGCCCTTAGCGATCACCGCACGCGCAACCCCGGCGGCAATGCCATGCGCCTGGCGAAAGGACAGCCCTTCGGCGCGAACAAGACTGTCGGCCAGTTCGGTAATGGTCACGCAGGCCGCATCGGCATTGGCCCGGACCCGGCCCGCATTGATCGAACAGGCCGGCAGGAAGGCGGTCATGAGTGCCACCATGCGCGCACCGCTGTCAAAGGCGGCGTAGCCCGCGGATTGCACTTCTCCCTCGCTGTCATTCATGTCGGTGAAGGGGGTATTATGCATGGTGGCAAGGATGGTGTCGCAGCGGCCCTGGGTGACGCTGGCCAGATGGCGCATATGTTCGATCGGCACCGGGTTGCGCTTTTGCGGCATGATGGAACTGACCTGCACCAGAGCGTTGGGCACATAAAGCTGACCGACCTCGAAAGCCGACCAGAACGCCATATCCTGCACCAGACGCCCCAAATGCAGAAAGGGCAGCTTCAGCGCCGAATAAAGCCCGGTGATATAATCGACCGAAGCAATGCAACCATATGAATTTTGTTTCGGGGCCGAAAACCCGAGCAGACCCGCAACCCGTGCCCGGTCAATCGGAAAGCCCGAACTGGTGATGGCCGCAGCCCCCATCGGGCACAGATCAAGCGCCGCTGCCTCGCGCATCAGGCGCGCGATATCCGATAGCAGGCCTTCGATGGCCGCGCCAAGATAATGCCCGAACGTCGTCGGCTGCGCCGGTTGGCCATGGGTATAGGCGACAATGACGGTATCGCGCTCGGCCCGCGCCTTTTCGATCAACGCCCCGGCCAGGGTAAACAGCGCCTCAAGCATCGCGGCGGCCCGGGTCTGAAGCTCCAGCTTGAACACGGTATGATCCATGTCGTTGCGCGACCGGGCCGTGTGCAGCATACCGCCCAGATCCGCGCCAAGCCGGGCCTTCAGTTCCGCCTCCACGTAAAAGAAGTAATCCTCGAACTCACCGGTATAGCGCAGCGCGGACAGATCCGTTTCCGCGTCAATCGCGGCCAGCGCAGCGGCGATGGCCCGGCCCTCGGCCACGCCCAAGATGCCGGTCTCGACCAGCATCACCAGATGGGCCCGGTTGATGGCCGCCATATGGCCCGCATAATGCGTCTTCACGCCCTCGAACAAGGGGGCCAGCACGGTGTCGCGATAGACCGGATCTGGAAATTTCGACCCGTCGCTCATGCGCCCGCACCGCTTGCGCCTGTTGCACGCATGGGATTTGAGTATTTGGACAAAGAAGAAGGCACAATTTTAATCAAATTTTCGGCTTCTTCTTTGCAAAAATACTCACGGCGCAACGCCGGCCACGCCATGCCCGGTCTTGGGGTGGGCGGGCTCATCCTTTCAGCCCCGCCATCACCACACCGCGAATGATGAAGCGCTGGAAGATCAGGAAAACAACCAGGGTCGGAATGGTTGAGATTGCGGCCCCTGTCATGATCAGCTCCCATTGCACATCGGCCTCATCGCCGAAGGATGAGAGGCCAACGGGCAAGGTATAGAGCGAAGCATCCGTGGTCACGATCAGCGGCCACAAAAAGGCCGTCCAATTGCCCAGGAAAACAAAGATCGCCAGCGCCGCCAGTGCCGGTTTGACCATCGGCAGTGCGACCGACCAGTAGATCTGAAACTCGTTCAGCCCGTCGATGCGGGCGGCCTCAATGAAATCATCGGGCACGGTCTGAAAGAACTGGCGCATCAGAAAGACGCCAAAGGCGGTCATCAGCCCCGGGAACATGATCCCCCAATAGCTGTCCAGCCAGCCAAAGCTCTGGCTCATCAGATACCACGGGATGACCAGCATTTCGGTCGGAATCATCAGCGTCGACAGGATTGCGATAAAGACGATGTAGCGGCCGCGGAAGGTAAACTTGCACAGCGTATAGCCCACCAGGCTGTCAAAAAAGAGATTCGAGATCGTGGTCAGCGTGGCAATGATCAGCGAGTTTATGAACCAGCCATAAAAACGCCCGTCCGACAGCACATAGGCGTAGTTCTGAAGATGCGGTTCCTCCGGGATCAGGCGCACATTATAGACCTCGAAGGGCCATTTCAGCGAGGTCGAGATCATGTAGGCGATCGGCATCACCATCGCGATGCCGCCCGCGAAAAGCAGCAGCCAGCGGATGGTCTGGCCCATGCTGCGGCGCTGTTTGGCCCGGGTGCCTTCCAGCAGGGCCGCCGATGTGGCGCGGATCTGGGTGTCGGCTGCTGTCATCTCATTTGTCCCTCAGCAGGCGCAGTTGCAGCAGGCTGACCACCAGCAGGATCAGAAACAGGACCACGGTCTGCGCCGCCGCATAGCCCATGTCGAAACTTCGAAAGGCGGTCTCGTAGATCATCAGGACCAGCGGTTTGGTGGTGTTGAGCGGCCCGCCCGGATTGTTGGACGTCATGTTGAAGACATGGTCAAAGATGCGCAGGAAGCCGATCGAGGAAAACACCACGATAAAGACGATGGTCGGGCGCAGCAGCGGGATGGTGATTTCCCACAGCACGGTCCAGTTCGACACGCCGTCGATCTGCGCGGCCTCGTAATAGCTGCGCGGAATGGCGCGCAGACCGGCCATGAAGATGATCACCTGAAACCCCAGCCCGGCCCAGATCGCGGGGGCCAGGATCGCGGGCAATGCGTTGGTGGTGGAGTTCAGAAACGCGATCTGAGAGATGCCGACCGATGCCAGCACATTGTTGAACAGGCCGATGGGCACGCCCTGATAGAACCAGCGCCAGACCCAGGCCATGGCCACGGCAGAGGTCATGAAGGGCAGAAAATAGAGCGCCCGCAGGAAGCCATGCGCAAAGCGCACCCGATCCAGATGATAGGCGATGAAAAAGCTGATCACCAGGCTGATCGGGGTTCCAAGAGCCAAGTATTTGAACGTGTTTCCAAAGACCTGCCAGAAATCCGGATCGCTGAACAGAACCTGATAATTGTCGAACCCGACCCAGATGCGTTCTTCCAGCAGGTTCCAGCTTTGAAAGGAAAGCACCATGGCATTGCCGGTGGGATAGAACCGGATCACCACATAAAACAGAATCGGAACCGCCAGAAAACCCCAGGCCCAGATGGTTCGTTTCTGTTTTATCGACAGCGCGCGATAGTAGTTCATGGGGCTCAGCTACCTGACAGGCATGGGGCGATTTTGCGGGCAGAAACCCGGCCGGAGACACATGGCCCCGGCCGGGCAGAGAGGCAGATCATTCCTCGTAATATCCGTCCAGCAGGGCCTGTTCGGCCTCGGCGGCAATAGCCAGGCTTGCGGCGGGATCCTGGCCTTCCAGATTGATGCGTTCGAGCATCTCGACCATCAGCTGGCGCTGCGCGCTTTCATCGGCGAAGATGGTTGTGTTGGCATATGCCAAGCCCCGAATGAACGGGCCATAGACCGGGTTGGCCGCGTTTTCTTCGGTCATGCCGACCGATTGGCGGGCCGGCAATTCACCGACCACATCCAGCCAGATCTGCATCGCTTCGGGCGAGGTGACATAATCCATGAACAACAGCGCCGCGTCATAGCGTTCGCCTTCGGCGCGTGTGGTGATCGCGTTCACCCAGTAGGAGGAATAGTTCGATCGCACGCCATCGGGGCCGGCGGGCAATTCGGCCACCGCCCATTCCAGGCCGCGGGTGCCTTCCAGCGCGCCGATGCGGAACGAGCCGTCGATATGCATCCCGGCACGCCCGGCACGAAACGCCGCTTGCGATTCATCCATAAAACCAACTTCGGTCACGCCATGCACGGCCGACAGATCATTGTAGAAATTCAGCGCGGCAAGGCCCGCTTCGGAATTATAGGCCACGGTGCGATAGTCGTCAGTATAGGGTTCACCGCCGAACTGGCGCACCAGAACCTCGCGCCACCAATGGTGGTCCTGGGCCGCCATGCCGCTGGTGATGCCGGCCTGAATCAGATTGCCCGCGCCATCGCGTTCGGTCAGGGCGATGGCGGTTTGCACCAATTCGTCCAGCGTTTCGGGGGGGCCGTCGATGCCGGCCTCTTCGAACAGGCGCGTGTTGTAGAACAACGCCAGGGACCGCACCGCCGTGGGCAGGGCGTAATATTGCCCGTCGCGGCGCATGGCCTGGACCATCGGGAAAAATTCGGCGTCAATCTCGGCGGGCGGGAAGGCGTCGACCGGCAGCGGCTGGATCAGATCGGCCTCGATATAATCATTCAGCCAACCATAGAACAACTGCACCACATCGGGGCCTTCGCCGGCCGGAATCGCAACCGCGGTGCGGGTGCGGTAATCGGCATAGGGAAAGGTCGTCATATTGACGGTGATGTCGGGATTGGCCGCCTCGAAGTTTTCGATCAGCTGGTCCATGGCATCGACCCGGGCATCGAAGAAATACTGCCAGTAATCGATGGTCACCTGGGCCTGGGCAGGCATCGAGGCAAACAGCGCCGCCCCGCTGAGCGTGGCGCCAAGGGCAAGATGGCGGAGGTTCCGTTTCATGATTAGCAAACTCCCTGTCTGGTGGTGGCCGGTGGTGGCCCTCGCCCTCTCTTGATCCACGGGGCGCGAATCCGAAATTAACTCAATCAAGTTGAATTAACAAGGACACTGCGCTAGCCCTGAGATCGAGATGAGTCTGATCAGCCTTCCCACCGCCGGGTCGAACGCCCTGCGCAGCCGCGCCTTCAACCGGTCGCTGGTGCTGGGGCATGTGCGCGCGTCGGGGGCCAGTGGCCGGGCCCGGATTGCGCGCGCCAGCGGGCTTTCGACCCAGGCCGTGAGCAATATCATCGCCGAACTGGTGGCCGAGGGCTGGCTGATCGAGGTCGGGCGGCTGAGCCGCGGGCGCGGCTTGCCGGCGGTGCAATACGCGCTGAATGCCGGGGCCGGAACCGCCCTGGGGATCGAGGTGCGCCCCGGCGCGCTGTTGATGGCGCTGACCGATCTGGATGGCACTATCCTGTTTTCGCACCGCGAAGGTCTGGACATGGCATCGCCGGAACATGTGGCCGCGAAAATCATCGAAATCAAGGCGTTGGCGCTGGCCCGAAACGATCCCGACCGGGTGATCGGTGCCGGTGTGGTGATGCCCGGACCCTTTGGCGCGACCGGGCTGTCGGGGGCGGCATCGGATCTGCCGGGATGGACGGAGCTGGACGCAGAGGCGCTGTTTTCCCAGGCGCTGGATCTGCCGGTGATCATCGAAAATGACGCCAGTGCTGCGGCGATGGCGGAAATGGTCTCTGGGCGCGGCCAGGGCATTGATGATTTTGCCTATCTCTATTTCGGCACCGGTATCGGCCTTGGTGTGATCTCGAACCGGGCCATTTTGCGCGGCGCGCGCGGCAATGCCGGTGAAATCGGCCATATCCCGGTGTCGTTTCGGGGCCGGATGGTGCCGCTGGAGCAGATCGCCAGCCGCATGGCGCTGCGCCATCGGTTGACCGAAACCGGGATCGAGGCCGAAACCACGGATATGCTGGAGGCGCTTTTTCACGCTGCCAACCCCGAGCTGATGGCCTGGATCACGGATGCGGCAGAGGCGCTGTCGCAGGCCATTGTGATCGTCGAGAACCTGTATGATCCCGATACGGTCATCGCCGGTGGCGCGATGCCAAAGCTGCTGTTGCAGGCCGTGCTGGAGCGGGTCCAGCTCTCGGATCGGTCCGTTGCCAATCGCCCGGCCCGCGCCCATCCCCGGCTGATCTGCGGCACTTGCGGGCCGCTGACCGCCACCAAAGGGGCCGCCGCGCTGATCATCAACCACGCCTTTACACCGCGCATGGCCGCGGATGTCTGACATTGCCCGAATGAGGAAGATTCCATGCCGCTAAGTGACCCCGACCGCATCGCCCACGACCGGCAGATGCCGCGCATGTTGCGCCTGTGGCGAGCGTTGCAGCCGTTGAAATCGGTGCTTCGGTTGATGAATTCAGGGGCCCATCCCGATGATGAGACCAGCGCCATGCTGGCCGCGCTGGGGCTGCGCGACGGGATCAACCTGTCCTATCTCTGCGCCAATCGCGGCGAGGGCGGGCAAAACGATATCGGCCGCGAAGGAACCGAGGATCTGGGCACCATCCGCACCGCCGAGATGGAGCGCGCAGCAGATGTTCTGGACATGCGGCTCTATTGGCTGTCGGAGGCGCCGGATGACACGATCTTCGATTTCGGGTTTTCCAAATCCGGCGTCGAGACCATGGAAAAATGGGGTCGCGACCGGGTGCTGGCGCGGTTTGTCGATCTGGTCCGCGCCGACAGGCCCGATATCCTGTGCCCCACCTTCCTTGATATTCCCGGTCAGCACGGCCATCACCGGGCCATGACCGAGGCCGCGCATCTGGTGATGGATCTGGCCGCCGACCCAGGGTTTGCCGGCTCGGATCTGCCGGCCTGGGAAATCTCTAAACTCTACCTTCCGGCCTGGTCGGGGGCGGGCGGATCCTATGATGACGAGGTGCCGCCACCGCCGGCCACGATCACCGTATCGGGGGCCGGGCAAGAGGAGGTTTCGGGCTGGTCCTGGGGCCGCATCGGCCAGCAATCGCGCTGGTATCACAAAACCCAGGGCATGGGGCGATGGGTGGGGCCGGGCGACGGGGCCGGGTGGCCCTTGCATCTTGTGCGATCCGCGGTCGGGCCGGATGAGACTGCGATCAGCGATCATTTGCCAATGCGGCTGGAGGATCTGGAAGGCAGCCCCGATCTGGCCAGCGCCGGCGCCGCAATCGACGCCGCAATCGCCGGTTTTCCCGACCGCCCGGTGATTTTGAAATTCGCCCTTGCCGCCCATGCCGCGCTGACCCGTGCGCAGGCCACAATGGCGGCCGAACATGGCCACCGGATCGACGCCAAGCTGGCGCAGCTGGCGCGTGTCATCCGCATCGCATCGGGTGTCGCCCCGCGCGGCTGGCTGGAAACCGACCTGTTGGCCCCCGGCGACACCGCGCCGCTGCATATCGAGGCAGGCGATGCGGCCGGGTTTGATCTGTCGATCACGCCGGACTTGCCCGATTGCTGGCATTCCGCGGCCGAAGGCATCGGCCCCGGCCCCGGCGCGCCGCCCGCAAACCCCTATCCCGACCGCTATGATCCGCTGGCCCCGCCGCGCCCGCGCCTGGCGGCCACGCTGGGCGGCATCCGCTCGACCATTGCGCTTGAAGTGCCGCCGCTGGTTCTGCCCGCCCGCCGCGCCACGCTGTCGCAGGGCGGCATGGTGGTGAATCTTGCGTTGCCTGCGCGGCAGGTGACACTTGCGTTGCCTGCGCGGCAGGTGACACTTGATATTTCCGACACCACCGGCGGGGTGCCCGCCTTTGACCTGCCCGAGGGCTGGAGCCAGATCTGGCAGGGCAATCAGGCCCGGATCACCCTGCCCCGCAATCTGGCCCCCGGGCTTTATGATCTGCCGCTGAGCCTGGATGGCCAGCCCGCCGCAACGGCGCGGATCCTGCGAAAACCCCATATCGCGCCGCGTCTGCGCAGTTTTCCGGCCCGCCTGCGCCTTCTTGCGCTTGATGTGGCCACGCCCGGCGCGCGGATCGGCTATATCGGCGGCGGCCATGACCGGGTGGCCGATTGGCTGGCCGCGCTTGGCTGTGATGTGACCGTGCTGGGCCCCGGCGCATTGGATAAAAGCGCGCCCTTTGCGCCGTTTCAAACCATTCTGGTCGGCGTCTTCGCGCTGCGGTTCCGGCCCGATCTGGCGGCCCGGCTGGCCGATCTGCATGGCTGGACCCGTCGGGGCGGCAATCTGGTGACGCTCTACCACCGTCCGGGTGACAATTGGGCCGCCGACACCACCCCGCCCGCAAGGCTGGAGATCGGCCAGCCATCGCTGCGCTGGCGGGTCACCGATGAAAGGGCCGAGGTTACCCATCTGTTGCCCGACCACCCGCTGCTGACCACACCGAACATCATCACCCCCGCCGATTGGGCCGGCTGGCACAAGGAACGCGGGCTATATTTCGCCAAATCCTGGGATTCCGCCTATCACCCGCTTCTGGCCATGGCCGACCCCGACGAGGCCCCGCATCGCGGCGCGCTTTTATCGGCCAGGATCGGCGATGGGCGGCACAGCCATTGCGCGTTGATCCTGCATCACCAGATGTAAAGGCTGGTGCCGGGGGCGTTTCGTCTGATGGCCAATCTGGTGGCGGCCCCGGAGTGACCGGTCAGCGCATCACGAAGGGGTTTGCCATCGGCTCGGACGCGGTGCTGATCCGCCCCGGCATCCGCGCCGCCTTTGCCGACTGGTTCCGGTCGCTGCCGGGTGGCTGGGGTCAGACCCCATTGACCCGCAGCGCCGTCATACCGGCAGGGCGGCGTTGATGGCGCGGGTCAGTTTTGTCACCAATTCGTCGATCTGATCATCGGAAATGATGAAGGGCGGCGCCAGCAGGATATGGTCGCCCGCGCGGCCATCAATGGTGCCGCCCGCCGGGTAGCACATCAGCCCTGCCTCCATCGCGGCGGATTTGACCCTGGCGTGGATCTTCAGCCCCGGATCGAACGCGGATTTGGTTTCGCGATTGGCGACCAGTTCAATGCCGCGAAACAGCCCCCTGCCCCGCAAATCACCGATATGGGCGTGCTGGCCAAGGGCCGATTGCAGCGCAGAGGCCAGCGCCTCGCCCTTGGTTCTGGCGCGCTCGACCAGATCCCTGGCCAGAATGACCTGCAACACGGCCCGCCCCGCCGCCGCCGCCAGCGGGTGGCCGTGATAGGTGTGGCCATGCAGAAAGCTGCCCGATCCGGCGGCAATCGCGTCATGGATCGTGGCGCTGCACAGCATTGCCCCAATCGGCGCATATCCCGCCCCCAACCCCTTGGCGATGGTCACGATATCGGGCGAAATGCCATCCGCCTCGCAGGCAAAAAGATGGCCGGTCCGGCCCATGCCGCACATGATTTCATCCAGGATCAGCAGCACGCCATATTGGTCGCAGATCTCTCGGATCCGGGCGAAATAGCCCGCCACCGCCGGAACCGCGCCCAGCGTCGCGCCCACCACGGGTTCGGCGATGAACGCCATCACCGTCTCGGGGCCAAGGCGCAGGATCTCGGTCTCAAGCTCATTGGCGACACGCTGGCCATAGGCATGCGCGGTTTCATCCTCGGCCCGGTCGCGATATTCGAAACAGGCCGAAATATGAGAGGTTTCAACCAGCAACGGCTGGTATTTCTCGCGCCGCCAGGCATTGCCGCCCGCCGCCAATGCGCCCAGCGTATTGCCATGATAGCTCTGCTGCCTGGCAATCAGCCGGTGCCGTTTGGGCTGCCCGATTTCCAGATAATATTGCCGGGCCAGCTTGATCGCTGCTTCGACCGCCTCGGACCCGCCCGAAAGCTGATAGACCCGGTCAATGCCCGCAGGCGCATGTGCCACCAGCAGGTCGGCCAGATCCTCGGCGGCCTGGGAGGTGAAAAACCCGGTATGCGCAAAGGCGATCTGGTCCAGCTGCGCCATCATCGCGGCGCGCAGATCGGGGTCACTATGGCCCAGGCATGACACCGCCGCCCCACCGCAGGCATCGAGATATTGCTTGCCGTCGCTGTCGTGAATGTAACAGCCGTCGCCGCGTATGGCCGATGGAAGCGGGGCCCTTGAGCGGCCAAATACATGCCCGGCCATGGCGTCAGGTGCCCCGGACGACGAAAACCGATTGCGTGGCGTGGCGCACAACCCGTGCAGCATTGGGTCCCAGCAGATAATCCGTCAGTTCCGGCCGGTGCGACGCCATCACGATGACATCGGCGGATACGGAACTGGCAGCCTTGAGGATCTGTTCATACACCCGGCCCAGCAGAATATGCGGGTGCACCTCGATCTCGGAGGTGATGTTTTCATTGACCCAGGCCTGCAGGCGTTCGCCCAGTTCATGCAGCGCGCGATCTTCGAAATCCGCATCAAAGAAAGTGCCGACGATGGACATCCCGAAATCGGGCATCACGGTCACCACATGCAGGGGCGCGTTGTTGCTTTCGGCCATCGACACCGCAATGGGCAGCGATTTGGTCCAGGTGCTTTCGGCCGAAAGATCCACGGCCAGAAGGACAGAGTTGAACATGACGGATCTCCTTTAAAAGGCCGGTTTGGTCTGACGACGGCGCTGCATCATGATGACCAGCCCCAAAAGCAGAAGCGCTGGCAGGTAGAAAACCTGTTCCGGCAACCGCTGCTGCGCGGTCTGCACCACCGACAGGCGCACAGGTTCATCGGCGTAGAAATCGAAATCGGCAAGCGTTTCGGCGGAATCCGTGCCAAACATCGGCTCGTCCAGCCGGACGATATCGCCCTCGGCGATCAGCAGCAGGCCCGAGGCATCAATACGCTCGGCCGCGCTGCCGGTGCCGGTGATCGCCATCACCAGCGTGGTGGACACCAATTCACCGGTATTGAAATCCGGGCCCTCGATCAGAAGTCGCAGATTGTCGCCATCGGCGGCATCCGCAACGGCCTGTTCAAACCCCGATGGCGGCACGTCGCGGAACGGGCTTTGCACCATATCCAGCCAGACATTCGGCACAAACAGCGTGAAGGCCACCAGCAGCAGTGCAGCACTTTCGTGAATGCGGGATTTGGCCAGGAAATAGCCCTGCGTCGCCGCCGCAAAGAGCAGCATGGCGAATGTGGCGACAATAAAGACGAACACCGCCTGAAAGATGCCTGACCAGGTGCCCAGATCGACGCCATAAAGGATAAGCGTCGGGTTGAAGATGAACAAGAACGGCAAGGCCACGGTGCGCAAGGAATAGAAGAAGGCGACAACACCGGTCTTGATCGGATCGCCCCCCGACACCGCCGCCGCCGCGAAAGAGGCCAGCCCGACGGGCGGCGTCACATCGGCCATGATGCCGAAATAGAACACGAAAAGATGCGCCGCGATCAGCGGCACGATCAGCCCCTGTGAGGCCCCGAGGCTGACCACAACCGGCGCCATCAGCGACGCGACCACGATATAATTGGCCGTTGTCGGCAGCCCCATGCCCAGAATAAGCGAGAATAGCCCGACAAAGACCAGCATCAGAACCAGGTTGCCGCCCGACAGCATTTCGACCAGACCGGCCAGTTCGGTGCCAATCGGCGTCTTGGTCACGATCGCCACAATGATACCCGCCGCCGCCGTTGCCACGCCGATGCCGATCATGTTGCGCGCGCCTGCGATCAGCCCGTCGATCAGATCCTGAAATCCGGCCCGGACCTCTGCCATCAACCGGGCGGTCTGGCCGCGGAAATAGGCCTTTAGCGGGCGCTGGGTGACGATGATGAACAACATCAGCGATGAGGCATAAAAGGCCGATTTCGCCGGGCTTTGCCGCTCAACCATCAAAAACCAGACCAGAACCACGATGGGCAGCACGTAATGCAGGCCGGTGGCATAGACATCGGCCACCTTCGGCAGCACGATTTCCTCTGCATTCGGGTCGTCCACCTCCAGATCGGGGCGGCGCGCGGCGATGGCAACCAGCCAGATATACACCGCAGCCAGCACGGTCATCATCACCGGCCCGGCCAAATCAGGGGCGGCGGTTTTCAACGCCCCGACACCGTAGATCAGGCCCGTGAACCCCGCGCCCGCCACGGCAAAGCCGATGAAGAAATTGAGGATCATGCCAGAGAAGCTCTTGGCCTCACCCAGCGCGGGCATGTCCTTTTTCAGGGCTTCCAGATGCACGATATAGACCAGCGCGATATAGGAAATCACCGCCGGAATGAAGGCGTGCTTGATCACGGCCACGTAAGGGATGCCGATGAATTCCACCATCAAAAAGGCCGCCGCCCCCATTACCGGCGGCATCAGCTGGCCATTGACCGAGGATGCGACCTCGACCGATCCGGCCTGTTCGGCGGTAAAACCCACTCGTTTCATCAACGGGATCGTGAAGGTGCCGGTGGTAACCACATTGGCAATCGATGAGCCCGAGATCAGCCCGGTCATGGCCGAACCGACCACCGCCGCCTTGGCCGGGCCGCCGCGCAGATGGCCAAGCCCCGCGAATGCCAGCTTGATGAAGTAATTTCCCGCCCCCGCCTTGTCCAACAACGAGCCAAACAGGACGAACAGAAACACAAAGGCCGTCGATACGCCCAGCGGGATACCGAACACGCCGGCCGTATCCAGCCACAGCCCGTTGATCAGCGACGAGAACGAGATCCCGTCATGTTCGATCAGTTCCGGGATCAGCCACCCCTGGCCCATGTAGCCGTAAAGCGCAAAAAGGGATCCGACGATGGTCAGCGCCGGGCCAAGGGCGCGGCGGCTGGCTTCGAGCAGGCATAACAGGCCGATGGCCCCGATGATGACCTGCGTTTGGGTCGGCAGGCCGGATCGGGCGGTCAGAGCCAGAACCTCGGAAAACCAGAAAATATAGAAGGCGGAGCCGCCCGCGACCGCCGCCAGCAGCCAATCGGCGATCGGGATACGGGTGCGCGATGATGTTTTGAAAGCCGGATAGGCCATGAAGGCCAGCACAACCGCAAATGCCAGGTGGATAGGCCGGGTCTGGGTCGAATTGAGCACCGGCAGATATTGTCCGAACCAAAGCTGCGGCTGCGCAATCCAGAGCTGGAACAGTGACCACAGCAAGGCCAGGCCTGTAATCATCAGCGCAATTGTTCGATTTTCCGGAACGCGCGCACCGCTATCGGTGCTGGCGACCAGATCCTGAAGTTCCTCGTCACTGAATTGACGTCCTTCGGTCGGATCCGACATTCCGCCGCCCTCCTGCTAATGCTTTTGGTACAATTTCTGGTGGGCCGGGGCAGATAACAGGCCTGCCCCGGCCAGAACCTCGATCAGTGCTGGTCGATCACTCGATCAAACCGACCTCGCGGTAATAGCGCTCGGCGCCGGCATGCAGCGGCGCGGACAGCCCGTCATTGGCCATCTGGGCGGGGTCGAGATTGGCAAAAGCCGGGTGCAGGCTGCGGAACTGGTCGATGTCTTCCATCACCGCGCGCACCAGCTGATACACCACCTCTTCCGACACATCAGAGGAGGTCACGAATGTGGCACCAACACCAAAGGTCTGCACATCCTCGTCATTGCCGCGATACATGCCGCCGGGGATAATGGCGGTGCGATAGAACGGGTTATCTGCCACCAGTTGATCCACGACCTCGCCGGTCACTTCGACCAACACGCTGTCACAGGCTGTCGTGGCCTCCTGAATCGACCCGGACGGGTGGCCGACAGTATAGATCATCGCGTCGATATTATTGTCGCACAGCGCCTGGGATTGTTCCCCGGCCTGAAGCTCGGAGGCAATGGAGAAATCATCCATCGTCCAGCCCATGGCCTCCATCAGCACTTCCATGGTGCCGCGCTGGCCGGATCCGGGGTTGCCGACATTCACCCGCATGCCACGCAGATCCTCGAAACTGGTGATGCCGCTATCGGCGCGGGCCACCACGGTAAAGGGTTCGGGGTGAACCGAAAACACCGCCCGCAATTCTTCGAACGGGCCCTGTTCCTCAAACCGCGAGGTGCCGTTATAGGCGTGATACTGCCAGTCCGATTGCGCCACGCCGAATTCAAGCTCGCCATTGCGGATGGCGTTGATGTTGAAGACCGATCCGCCGGTCGATTCCACGCCGCAGCGAATGCCGGTTTCGGCACGGTTGCGATTGACAAGGCGGCAAATAGCACCGCCGGTCGGGTAATAGACGCCGGTAACGCCGCCTGTCCCGATGGTGACAAAGGTTTGTTCCTGTGCCGAAACGGCGCTTGCGCCAAAGGTCATTGTGGCCGCGACCAGCGCGCCAACCAGATTTTTGTTCATGAAGTTTCTCCCTGTAGAACCGTGGGAAACACGGATAAACAAGAATGAAACGATTCATTCATTTTCGTCAAGATAAGGTTTATAATGTTTCAGATGAGCCTGAATGAACCGATAGATGACCACTCTCTGGATGATCTGAACCGCGCTCTGGCGGATCTGGTTCACACCGCCTCGCCTGCCATCTGCAAGCTTGCCCAATGGGTGCTGGAACATCCGCATGAAATTGCCTTCCATTCGGTCAGGGCCCTTGCAAAAAGGGCCGAAGTGAACGCCAACACGGTTTTTCGGCTGTCCGTGGCGCTTGGATATTCGGGGTTTGAGCCCTGTCGCGAGGCCTTTCAGGCAGCCTTGCGGAACGAGGACAGCATCTACCGGTCGCGGGCCAGACGGATGCGGGCCGAGGCCGGCGAACCGCTGGCCACGCAGATCCGCGATTCCGCGCGCGACAATCTGGAGGAGCTGTTTTCAGCCCGGACGCTGACCCGAATCGATGCCGCCGCCGCGATGATGCTGACCGCGCGCCGGATCTATTGCATCGGCGTGCGCAGTTGTTTCTCGCTGGCCCATTATCTGGCCTATACCGGGCATATGGCGTTTGAGAATTTCGCGCCGCCGCTGGCCGAACCCGGCGCAATCGCGGATGCCGTCACCGGCTGCGGGTCTGATGATGTGGTCATCGTGATGTCCTTTTCGCGCTATTCCAGCGAGGTTGTCCGCGCCTATGAAACCGCCAGTGCCTGCGGTGCCAGGATCATCGCCATCACCGACAGCTACACGGCCCCGATCACACGGCAGGCCGATATCGTCTTCAAGATGCCGATGAACGGGCCGCAGATCCTGCCCTCGCAGGGGGCGGCCTTTGCGCTGACCGAGGCTCTGGTCGGGGAGATGATCCTTGGCAACGCACCGGCTGCCGGGCGGATCGAGGATTACGAGCGCCGCCTGCTCGATTACGGCGTGTATCTGTAAGGCCCGCCCCCACTAAGGCCCGCCCCCACCCCGTGATCGACCATGGCAACGGCCCCGGTTTCCGGGCCTGGCCGAAAGGGCCGCGCTACGCCATTATCCGGGCGCAGGAGGCCCGCAATACAAGCTCGGGTTTGCAATGTTTGCCCGCGATGACGGTGCCGGGATGGATGATGGCGGATGCCAGGGCGGATCCGGCCTCGCGCCCGATCCGCAAGGCCGGAAGCCGGACCGTGGTCAGCGCCGGTTCGATCTCGGATGATCCCTTGAAATCCCCGATGCCGACCACCGAAATATCCCCCGGAACCGACAGCCCGCCAGCCGCCGCACCGTAAAGCACCCCGGTTGCCAGAATATCATTGCCGCAGATGATGGCCGTCGGGTGCGTGGGTTGGTCGAGCAATGCCAGCATGTCGCGTTTCGAGGCCGATATGCTGTAGACCGTGGTCAGTTTCCATTTATCCGGGATCGTGACACCGGCCGCGGCCAGCGTTCCCATCACGGCATCGAACCGGTCAAGCGCGCGGTCATTGCTGGGTGTCGGGGGGAACATGCAGGCAATGTCACGATGCCCCTGCGACAGCACATGTTCGGCAATCATGCGCCCGGCCTCGGCATTATCGGCCCCGATGCAGGGATAGCGCGCGGTATCGGAATAATTCCACATCAGCACCGATGGGATGGCCTGGCTGTCGATCAGCTGAAACACCGCCTCATCGTGATCGAGACCGGTCAGAACAACGCCATCGACCCGATGTTCCAGCAATTTCCGCAAATTCGCGTATTCGCGTTGCGGGTCATAGCCATGCGAGGCCAGCAGGATGGTAAAGCCATGCTCGGCCACCGTATCCGAGAATGCCTGCACCACCTCGGCAAAGATCGCATGGTCCAGGGTCGGCACCAGAACCCCGATCGTGGCGCTGCGGATGCCGTGGATCGTCTGCGCCGCGCGATTGCGGATATAGCCCTGCCGCCGCACCGCCAGATCAATCTTTCGGCGCGTTTTCGGCGTGACCAATTCGGGGTGATTGAAATAGCGCGACACTGTCGAGGCCGAGACCCCCGCAGACCGGGCCACGCTGGTTATATCGGCTTTTTTCTTTTTGTTACCAGTCATTTAATATCCTTTCATCGGCCCAGAATGAAAACATTTGCAAAACTATTTTCATTGGTTAGCGTAATTAGTCAACCGCTCAGAATGACGGAAGGCCCGGGCGCGTGGAGTTTTTGTTCTATATCGGCGATGTGTTCACACCGATCAATTTCGGCCTGCTTATGCTGGGCACGATCGGCGGGTTGATCCTTGGCGCGACACCGGGGCTGTCGCCGACCATGGCGGTGGCCTTGCTGATCCCGTTCACCTTCCGGCTGGAACCGCAGCAGGGGCTGATCCTGCTCGGGGCCGCCTATACTTCGACCGTGGCCGGCGGCGCGGTCAGTGCGATATTGCTGAAAATTCCCGGCGCGCCGGCCAATATCGCGACCACGCTGGACGGCCATGCGATGGCGCTGAATGGCGAGGGCGCAAAGGCGCTGCAACTCTCGTTCATCGCCTCTGCCGTCGGCGGCATCTTTGGGGTGCTGCTGCTGATTTTCCTGACCCCGGTGCTGGCGCAATGGGCGCTGGCTTTTGGTCCGTCGCATCTGTTCTGGCTGGCCATTCTGGGCGTCACCGTGATTGGCACGCTCGATTCCAGTTCGGTGGTCAAGGGGCTGCTGTCGGGCTGCATCGGCTTGTGGCTGGCGACCATCGGCTTTGACGACATCATGGGCGCGCAGCGCTTTATCTTTCACCCGGCGGTCAGCGGTGGCATCAATGTCATCCCGGCCCTGATCGGCCTGTTCGCAATCCCGCAGGTGATCACCATGTTCGCCAAGGGCCGCAACCCCGACAATGCCGAAATCATCACGGTGCAGCGCCATCCCATCGGCGCGGCGTTCCGCGAAGTGTTTCGCCGCAAGCGGGCGCTGACCATCGGCACGCTTGTCGGCTCGATCATTGGCCTGATCCCCGGTGTCGGCGGCCAGATCGCGGGGCTGGTGGCCTATGACCAATCCAAGAAGATGAGCCGCGAGAGCGAAAAATTCGGCACCGGCCACAGCGAAGGCGTGATCGCCGCCGAAAGCGCCAATAACGCCATGGTCGGCCCGTCGCTGGTGCCTCTCCTGACCCTCTCGATCCCCGGATCACCGACCGCGGCGGTGCTGTTGGGCGGGTTGCTGATCCACGGCATATTTCCGGGGCCGGATCTGTTCACCAACTACCCCGAAGTGGCCTGGGTCTTCATCAATTCGATGCTGTTCGGCCAGATCCTGATGTGCATCTTCGGGCTTTATGTTGCCGGGCTGGCGGCAAGGGTCGCCAGCGTGCCGCATTCGGTGATGGCGGCCGTGGTTCTGGGTCTGGCGCTGTTTGGCAGCTATTCGGTGCAGAACTCGATGGGCGATGTCTATGTCATGGCGACGCTTGGCGTGACGATGTATTTCCTGGAACGGTTCGGCTTTTCGGCGGCCCCGCTGGTGCTGGGGCTGATCCTGGGGCCGATTGCCGAGGCCAATTTCATCCAGGGATCCATGATCGCCGATGCCACCGTGGGCCTGGGCAGCTATTTCTTCACCGGCTGGCTGAACTGGCTGCTGATCGGCATCGTCGTGGTCTCGATCGGCTATTCGGTATGGATGGAGACGCGCAGCCGCCGCTACACCACCAAGGAGGATGCGTTGACATGACCGATATTCCCCGCACCCAGCATATCCTTGCCTCTGGCCTGATTGCCGCCGTGGGCTCGGCGGTGGCCTATATCAGCTATACCCAGCAACCGGCCGAGGCCTTCCTGTTTCCGCGCCTGATCTCGACCGTGTTTGCGGTGCTGGCGATCTGGACCTTCATAAAGGCCCTGATCGGGCGCACCAAGGTGGGCACCGGGCTGAACAGTGCGGCCTTCGGCAATCTGGCCCCCGGTCTGGTGGTGACGCTGATCTATGTGTTCTGGGCGGCCAGCGCGCTCGGGTTCTACACGGCAACCACAATCGCCTTTTTCATACTTCTGTCGCTCTATGATCCGGCCCCCCATTCCGAGGCCCGAAGCTGGATCAGGCGCGCGCTCATCACCGCCGGTTTCATGGCGGTCATGTATGGTCTGTTCGCGCAGCTTCTATACGTTTTCACACCGCGAGAGATCTTTTTCTGAACCACCGGAAACAGCAGAACCAACCAGGGAGGAATGATATGAAACGTTTGATTACAGGGGCCGCGATGGCGTTGGCCGCGATGACGGGACCGGCACTGGCCGACGGGCATGGCGATTATCCGAACCGTCCGATCATGTTGATGGTCAGCTACGGCGCCGGCGGGGCCACCGATTTTCAGGCCCGCATCGTGACCATGACGGCCGGAAACGACGATGCCCTGGGCATGCCGATTGCGATTGTGAACCGTCCGGGTGCCGGCGGTCGGGTTGGCTGGAACTGGTTTGCCGCCCAGGCGGACAGCGATGGCTATACGCTGGGTGCCTATAACATTCCGCATTTCATCGCGCAGTCGATCGAGGGCGGCGTGGAATACACCGCCGAAAGCTTTGAACCGATCGCAAACTGGGGCGCTGATCCGGCGGTGTTCGTGGTGGCCACCGACAGCGAGTTTCAGACCATGGCGGATGTGATCGCCTATGCGACCGAAAACCCCGGCGGGCTGACATTCTCGGGGGCCGG
>NZ_JBTUJH010000018.1:0-35741 GCF_058343375.1 Alterinioella sp. | reverse complement strand
CCCTTGAGCATAGAGGGGCTGGAGCCCGAGGCGCTGATGGCGCTGTCCCCGCGTCTGGCCCCGGCCACGATCCTGCTGGCCTCGCGCCACCCGATCCTGTCGATCTGGCGCTTCAATACCGAAGCAGATGCCGCTGCGCCGCAGCCCGGGCCCGAGGCCGTCATGATCACCCGGCCCGGTTTTGACCCCGCGCCGCATCTGTTGCCGCCCGGCGGGCTGGTGCTGGCGCGCGCGCTTGACGGCACCGCCAGCCTGGGTGCCGCGCTGGAGGCCACGCTGGCCGCCGCCCCGCGGGCCGATATTGCCGGGCTTGTCACGCTGCTGCTTGGCTCCGCCGCCCTGACATCATAGAAAGCTATTGCCATGAATGCCCTGATTTCGCTGCATGATCGTATTTTCGACAGTTTGGAAACCCGCATCGCCCCGGCGCTGATGCCGACCCTGGCGCGGCTGGTCTTTGCCGGCACGCTGCTGATGTATTTCTGGAATTCCGCGACGACCAAGCTGGGCGAGGGGCTGGCCGGTCTTTTTCAGCCCGATTTCAATGCCTATGCGCAGATCCTGCCGCGCATGTCCGAGGCGGTGGGATATGATGCCAGCCAGCTTGGCAGTTTCTGGCGGCTGGTCGTGGTCGCGGCCACCTGGGGCGAGTTCATCCTGCCCTTCCTGATCTTGATCGGGCTGTTCACCCGGATCGGCGCGCTTGGCATGATCGGCTTTGTGGTGGCGCAATCCTGGGTCGATATTTTCGGCCATCGCGTGTCCGCCGCCGATCGCGGCAGTTGGTTCGACAGCGTCTCGGACGCGCTGATCTTTGACCAACGCGCCTTCTGGATCTTCTTGCTGCTGTTTCTGGTGGTCCGGGGCGGCGGGCCGCTCTCGGTCGATGCGCTGTTGCGGGCCCGGCGGGTGCCTCAGGTCAGCGCCGCCTGAACCGCGCTGCCCCAGCCCAGATAAAGCGCGCCATCATCCGTGCGGATCACCGGGCGTTTCATCAAGGCCGGATGGGCTGCGATCAGATCGACCGGTGCGCCTTGGCGCGCCGCCTCGCTCAAGCCGCGCCAGGTGGTTGAGCGGGTATTGAGCAGCGCCGCGCCAAAGGCGGCCTCGAACCGCTCCAGCATCTCGCGGCTCAGCGGTTCGGCCCGGATATCGACCAGCCGCACCTCATGACCCGCCGCCTTGAGCGCTTTGAGCGCCTTGCGGCAGGTATCACAGTTTTTCAGCCCGTAAATCTGCATTGCGCGCCCTTTCAGCCAGCCTTGGTTCCGATTCGCCGCACCCATTCCCGCAGCACCGCCCGTGGCCCCGCCGGGCGCAATTCCAGCGTCCCGAGCTCAACCCACTCCGCTTCATCAAATTCCGGGAAAAACGCATCCGCATCCGCGACCGTCACATCCACTTCCGTCACCAATAACCGGTCCGCCAATGGCAGCAGCGCCCGGTAAATCCCTTCGCCGCCAATGCCATAGAGGCGCAGATAGCCTGCCGCCTGGGCCGCTGCAACCGCCGCTTCGGGGCTGGCGCAGACATGCTCGGCCAGCCCGGCATCGCGGCTCACCACGATATTGAACCGCCGCGCCAGAGGTTTCACCGGCAGGCTGTCCCAGGTCCGCCGCCCCATGATGATGGCCCCGCCCAGGGTCTCGCGCTGGAAAAACTTCAGATCCTCGGGAATGGCCCAGGGCATGGCACCATCCTTGCCAATGGCCCCGTTGATCCCGCGTGCGACAATCAGGCTCAACATCGGCTACACCGCCACCGGCGCGCGGATGGCCGGGTCGGGATCATAGCCGTCAAAGGCAAAATCCTCATAGCGGAAATCAAAGATCGAGCCAACATCGCGGGTGATTCTGAGGCGCGGCAGATCATGCGGGGCCCGCGCCAATTGGGTCTGAACCTGCTGCATATGGTTGGAATAGATATGCGCGTCGCCGATCGAATGGATGAAATCGCCGGGCGCATAGCCCGTGACATGGGCCAGCATCTCCAATAGCAGCGCATAGGAGGCGATATTGAACGGCACGCCGAGAAACATGTCGGCCGAGCGCTGGTATAGCTGCAAATGCAGCCTGCCGCCGATGATGCGCACCTGCCACATGGTATGGCAGGGCGGCAAGGCCATGCGGTCGACCTCGCCGGGGTTCCAGGCCGAAACGATCAAGCGGCGGCTGTCGGGGGTTGCCCGGATGGCCTCGATCAGCCCCGTGATCTGGTCAACTTCGCCGATCACCCCATCCTCCAGCTTCGGGAAATGGCGCCATTGATGGCCATAAACCGGGCCAAGATCGCCATTTTCATCGGCCCAGGCATCCCAGATCGAAACACCATTATCCTTGAGATATGCGATATTGGTGTCGCCCGAGAGAAACCACAGAAGCTCATGGATGATCGAGCGCAGATGCAGCTTTTTCGTGGTCACAAGCGGGAAACCATCCCCCAGAGGATAGCGACATTGCAGCCCGAAATATGAGATCGTGCCGGTGCCGGTGCGGTCGCTCGACGTCTCGCCCTTGTCCAGCACCGTCTGCAAAGCCTCCAGATATTGCCGCATTGCTGCCCTTTCCCTTTCCCGCGCTTGCACATTGCGCCGCGTCGCGCTCAACCCGGTCAATTCCACGCCGCCTGGGCGGCGGCAACATCATTTCAGTCTCGGGAATCGCCTGCCTCTACATAGTGCATCAGGGGCGCGATGATCCGCAAGATAAAGGGTATTTCCCGGGGGTGATCGTGCTGGCGCGGCCCTATGGCGGTTTTGCCACCGCAACGCCCGTGATCCGCGATAACCGATCACCGGACCAGCCCGACCGCGCCCGCACAAAGTTTATCCCAAGGGGGAGGTGCCAAGCCGGGCCGGACAGGCTACCATTCATCGAAACCAAAGAAGGAGAGGGCGCGCCAATGTCCATCAAATATCTGCACACCATGGTGCGGGTTGCCGATCTTGAGGCAACAATGGGGTTTTTCCAGCTTTTGGGCCTGCACGAGACCCGACGCTGGGAAAACGAGAAAGGCCGCTTCACCCTGGTCTTCATGGCCCCGCCACATCAGCCCGAATGCCCGGTAGAGCTGACCTGGAACTGGGATGGCGACCCGGGCCTGCCATCCGATAGCCGCCATTTCGGGCATCTCGCCTATCGCGTCGATAATATCTATGAGCTGTGCCAGCAATTGATGGAGGCCGGAGTCACCATCAACCGCCCGCCCCGCGACGGCCACATGGCGTTTGTTCGCAGCCCCGACAATATCTCGATCGAGCTGTTGCAGGAGGGCGAAAACCTGCCCCCCGCCGAACCATGGGCCAGCATGGAAAACACCGGCCATTGGTAATCCGGGGCCTCATTCTGGCGCTTCTCGTGGCAGCACCGGCCCAGGCCCAGGCGCAAGCGCAGGATTGCCGGCTTGCGCTGCTTCTGGGCATCGATGTGTCGGCCTCGGTCGATCCGGCTGAACACGCGGTCCAGCGCAGCGGGCTGATTGCAGCGCTTTTGTCGCCTGAGGTCCAGGATCCGCTCTTTGCCGGCCCCGGCGTGGTCGCACTTGGCATTTATGAATGGTCGGGCCGGTTCCAGCAGGACATGATCGCCCCCTGGCGGCTGATGCGCAGCGAAGCCGATCTGCTGGTCGTGATCGAGCAATTGCAGGCCGCGCCACGTTCGACCGGGCAATACCCCACCGCGCTTGGCTACGCATTGGGCTATGCCGCCGATCAGTTCGCCGAGGCCCCGCCCTGCCTGTTTCAGACGCTCGACATTTCCGGCGATGGCCAGAACAATGACGGCTTCACACCTGATTTGGCCTATCAGCATTTTCCGCTCGATGATGTCACGGTGAACGGGTTGGCGATTGGCGGGGCCAGCCACGAGATCCGCGAATATTTCGAGCGCGAGCTTATCCGCGGACCCGGCTCTTTCGTGGAATATGCGCTGAACCATGACGAATTCGAGGATGCCATGCGCCGCAAGCTGGAGCGCGAATTGCGGGTGATGATCCTGGGGGCCTTGGACAGTCCCGCCCGGCCCGGCTGACCCGCCTTCTTTGTGCGTCAAATATCCTGGGGGTCCGGGGGGGAACCCCCCGAATGGGGTGGGTGGGCGGGCCCACCTGCCCCCAACCTGTCTCAGACGCTCAGTAATGCGGCCGCGATCCGGCGTCCCTCAGCCAACAAAACGTTATAGGTCCGCGCGGCGGCGGCTGTGGCCATGACCTCAACCCCGATCCCCGCCGCTTCCAGCCGGGCGCGCAGATCGCCCTGGACCGGTGCAATCTCGGCCCCCATGCCGATCAACAGCACGTCAACCTGACCGGCCAGTGCCAGCAGAGCGGCTTCATCCGTCAGCCCGCCCCAGGGGGTCACGCCGCCGGGATGGCAGATCACCGCCCCCCTGATCACCGCGCCGCCAAGGCGGAAAAACCCCGGGCCATATCCCTCTACCGGTTTCGCATCGCCATAGCCGATCTCATGCAACTGCATCCAGGCCCCCTTTCCTCAATCCCACAGCGGCAGCCCCGACAGGGCCGAAAACGAGATGATCGCATAGGCCGCCCAACTATAGAACCGCTCATATTCCGGCCGAAACAGCCGCCCGCCCAGAATATTACCCGCCAGATAGGGCAAGGTCACCACCACACCGGTCCAGAACGCCACCACCTCCATCCGTCCAGAGACAGACAAAAGGCCCAGCATCAGCACATCCGCCCCCAGAAGATAGAGCATCAGATTGGCCCGCACCACCGGGGCCGGCAGCGGTGCCGCCATGTAGATCATGATCACCGGCGGCCCCGGCAGCCCCACCGCGCCAAACAGAAACCCGCCCAACATGCCGGTCAGATAGATCATCCAGCGGCGCAGAACCCCGCGATAGCGCCAGCCCAGAACCAGCAAAACCAACAGCAGCAGAGACACCACCGATACGCCGTATCGAAAAATTTCGGGCGCGACCGAGGTCAGGATCAGCAGGCCAACCGGCAGGGCAACCACCAGCCCGGCACAAAGCCGCAGCACATCGCCACGATGCGCATCGCGCAGCGCGCGCGGCACATTGGGCAGCGGGCCGACAAGATCCATCACCGCCAGCACAACCAGCGCGCCCAGCGGGCTCAGCACCTGGCCCGCCACCGGCAGAAACACCATCGCCGTGCCAAATCCCGAAAACCCGCGCACCACGCCCGCGGCCACCGCAGCGATCACCAGCCAGACCAGCCCGGGTTGCCCCAGGGCGGTCCAGAATGGATCAGGCATCTATATTGGCAAAAGTCGTGCCGGCACCACCGCCATCGGTCTTGGTCCAGTCGCGCGTGACACCCAGGCGCAGCAACACCGCCGAGGCGATAAAGACCGAACTATAGGTGCCCACCACAACGCCCCAGATCATCGCAAAGACAAAACCGCGGATGACATCGCCGCCCAGCACGAACAACGCGATCAGTGCCAGCAGCGTCGTGACCGAGGTCATCACCGTGCGGCTCAGCGTTTCGTTGATCGACAGGTTCAGCACTTCCTTCAGCGGGCGTTTCTTGTATTTGCGCAGGTTTTCGCGAACCCGGTCGAACACCACCACAGTATCGTTCAGCGAATAGCCGACAATGGTCAGAAGTGCGGCGATGATCGCCAGATCGAAACGGATCTGCAATGCGCTGAAAATACCGATGGTCAAAACCACGTCATGGACCAGCGCCGCCACCGCACCCAGAGAAAACTGCCACTCGAAGCGCAGCCAGATATAGATCAGCACCGCACCGATGGCCAATATGACGGCCAGGATGGCGGTCTGCACCAATTCGCCCGACACGGTCGGCCCGACGCTTTCGACCGATGGGAAGGTGAGCGAGGGATCAACCTCCAGCAAAGCCGCCTCTATCGCGGCGATGGTTTCGGGCAACACCGATTCCTGCCCGTCCTGGGCCTGAATATTGACCATTGTGACAAAGCGATCAGCGGCAAAGGTCGGGTCGAAAACTTCGGTGATCGACACATCGCCCAGATCCAGCCCGCTCAACGCGGCGCGATAATCGGCAACCTCAACCGGCGATGTCGCCTCGGTGCGGATCGTGGTGCCGCCGCGAAAATCAATACCGAAATTCAGCCCGACGACAAAGAACAGCACGATGGAGGCAATCACCGCAATGGTCGAGGCGCCAAGTGTGACACTGCTCAGGCGGAAAAAGTCCAGATTGGTGGTGCCGGGCACAAGTTTGAGACGCATGGGCTAAACCTCGATTTTCTTGGGGCGGCGGCGTTCAAACCAGGTCACCAGGATCAGCCGGGTCACAAAAAGCGCCGTAAAGACCGAGGTGATAATGCCCAGGCCCAGCGTGATCGCAAAACCGCGCACCGGCCCCGACCCCATCACGAACAGGATCACGGCTGTGATAAATGTGGTGATATTGGCATCATAGATGGCCGATCGCGCCTTTTCATAGCCAAGCTCGATCGCGCGGGCCGGGCCTTTGGCGGTTTTCAATTCCTCGCGGATCCGTTCGAAAATCAGCACATTGGCATCAACCGCCATACCGATGGTCAGCACGATCCCGGCAATTCCCGGCAGCGTCAGCGTGGCCCCGATGGCGGAGAGCAGGCCAAAGATGAGCCCCACATTGATGATCAGCGCGATATTGGCAAAAAGACCGAACAACCCATAGCCCAACCCCATGAAGACCAGCACCAGCAGGCCCGCGACAATCGCGGCGACCTTGCCCGCCGCAATGCTGTCTGCGCCCAGTTCCGGCCCGATGGTGCGTTCTTCCAGAAAGGTCAGACCGGCAGGCAGCGCACCGGCGCGCAGCAACACGGCCAGTTCGGTTGATTCCACGGTCGTGAAATTGCCGGTGATCTGGCCAGAGGCCTGGCAGATGCGTTCCTGGATCGTCGGCGCGGTGATCACCTCGCCATCGAGAACCACCGCAAAGAGCGCACCCACATTTTCCTCGGTGTAATTGCAAAAGATCCGCCCGCCCGTGGTGCTGAGCCGGAAGGTGACGGTGGGCCGCCCGTTCTGGTCAAAGGCCGGTTGAGCATCGGTCAGCATCTCGCCGGTCAGAACCGGGGTCGCCTCCAGCCGGTAGAAAACGCTTTCATCGTCGCGGTCCGGCACGATGATCTCGCGCGCGGCGCGTTCGGCATCGGCGCTGGTCGCGCGCCCCGTGACCGGGTGAAATGTGAGCCGCGCCGTGGTGCCGATCAGGCGTTTCAATTCTTCGGCGCTGTCGATGCCCGGCACCTGGATCAGGATCCGCCGGTCGCCCTGGCGCTGAATGGTGGGTTCGCGCGTGCCGACCTCATCGACCCGGCGGCGCACGATCTCGACCGATTGCAGCATGGTCCGGTCGTCCGTGGCGGCGCGTTCGGCCTCGGACAATTGCACCACGATCATATCGCGATCGGCGCGCACATCGAGCGTCGAGGCCCCGACGCCGGTCAGGCTGACCACCGGCTGCGCCAGTTCACGCACCGCCGCAACGGCCGCCTCGATCCCGTCGGCGTTTGATATCCGCACCCGCAATTGCCCCGGCGGCGCATCCTGGCGGCGCACTGTGCCGACCTGATCACGCACATCGCGCAGCGCTTGGCGGACCTCTGGCCACAGGCCGTCCATCCGGGCGGCATAGACTTCCTCGACCTGAACTTCGGCCAGCAGATGCGCGCCACCGCGCAGATCCAGCCCCAGATTGACCAGCGTCGAGGGCAGGAAACTCGGCCATGCAGCCAGATCTTCGGCCAGCGCTTCCGGGTCGCCCCCTGCATCCTCGATCAGCGTCAGCGCATCATTGCGCCGTTCGACCTGGCTGTAAAACAGGTTCGGCATCGCAAAGGCGAGGCCCAGAACCACGACACCCCAGATCAGGGTTCGGTTCCAAAGGGGGATATTCAGCATGAGGGTGCCTTCGCGTCGGAGGTTATTCGCTGGCCGGTTCGGTCTTGTTCACGACCCGCGCGATGGTCGAGCGCACGACGCGCACTTTCACACCCTCGGCCAGTTGCACCTCGACCTCCGCGTCATCCTTGACCTTGGTCACCTTGCCCATCAGCCCGCCCGCGGTCACCACTTCATCGCCGCGCCGCAGCGCTGCCACCATCGCCTCATGCGCCTTGCGCTGCTGCTGCTGCGGCCGGATCATCAGGAAATACATAATCGCAACGATGGCGATCAACGGTAGAAAGCTGCCAATGGCGTCCATATCGGTTGTGTCCTTTGTTTTGTGGCGGGCCTTTGACCCTGCAAAATCCGCGGCACGTTACTGGCGGGGCGGCAGAAGCGCAAGGCGATGCCCCGGCTTTTCAGTGCCCCTCCGGCTGCCCTGTTCGGCATATGGGAAAGCTCTGGTGAATGGCAATCGTGAAATCACCTGCCGCGAAAAAAGACCGGGCCCGGCATGGTCCGGATGTGCATGGCCGGTGGATGGCCGTTTTCGGGTTCAAACCGGCACCGCTTTGGTGCATAGATCACCCGAAACATCCGCCCGCATGAGGCCCCCAAATGCACGATATCCGCGCCATCCGTGACAACCCCGACGCTTTCGACGCCGCCATGGCAATGCGGGGCCTGCCGCCG
The DNA here is from genome assembly GCF_058343375.1 of Alterinioella sp. Lineage (NCBI taxonomy): Bacteria > Pseudomonadati > Pseudomonadota > Alphaproteobacteria > Rhodobacterales > Paracoccaceae > Alterinioella > Alterinioella sp. The sequence goes on along the minus strand of NZ_JBTUJH010000018.1, from coordinate 27,189 downwards.
CAAAGCCCCGCGATTCTGGCGCTGGATGCGGCCCGCCGTGCCGCGATTGCCGCCTCTGAAGCCGCGCAGGCCGAACGCAACGCAGCCTCAAAGGAAGTCGGCCGCGCCAAGGCCAGCGGCGACGAGGCTGAATTTGAACGTCTGCGCGCCTTAGTGGCTGAAAAGAAAGACGAAATCGCGGCGATGGAGGAGGAGGCAAAAACCAGAGATGCCGCATTGCGCGATCTGCTGGCGGGCCTGCCGAACCTGCCCTATGAGGACACGCCCGTCGGCACCGATGAGGCCGATAATGTCGAGATCCACCGCTGGGGCACCCCGCGCAGCTTCGCCTTTGCGCCGCAGGAACATTACCAGATTGGCGCCGTCCAGGACGGCATGGATTTCGAGACCGCGGCCAAGCTTTCGGGCGCGCGTTTCGTGATGCTGTCGGGCGGCGTGGCCCGGCTGCACCGCGCCCTGGCGCAATTCATGCTGGATCTGCATACGGGTGAACACGGGCTGACCGAAGTGAACACGCCGGTTCTGGTGCGCGAAGAGATGATGTTCGGCACCGGTCAATTGCCCAAATTCGGCGAAGACAGCTATCAGACCCGCGAAGGTTGGTGGCTGATCCCGACCTCCGAGGTGACGCTGACCAATATCGTCAATGACACCATCATCGAGGAAAACGCCCTGCCGCGGCGCTACACCGCCCATTCGCTGTGTTTCCGTTCCGAGGCCGGCAGCGCCGGCCGCGACACCTCCGGCATGTTGCGTCAGCATCAGTTTGAAAAGGTCGAGATGGTTTCGATCACCCATCCCGACCACAGCCGGGCTGAGCTGGACCGCATGACCGGCTGCGCGCAGAGCGTGCTGGAACGGCTGGACCTGCCCTATCGCACCGTTGTTCTGTGCACCGGCGATATGGGGGCCGGCGCGCGCCGCACGCATGATATCGAGGTCTGGCTGCCGGGGCAGAATGCCTATCGTGAGATCAGCTCCTGCTCGGTTTGCGGCGATTATCAAGCCCGCCGCATGAACGCCCGGTTCCGGCCTGCGGGCGGTGGCAAGCCGGAATTTGTTCATACGCTGAATGGCTCGGGCCTGGCGGTCGGGCGCTGCATGATCGCGGTGCTGGAAAACGGCCAGCAGGCGGATGGATCGGTCACACTGCCCGCCGCGCTGCACCCCTATCTGGGCGGCAAGACCCGGTTGACCTCTGAGGGTTTTCTTACCTGAATACCACCGCTCAACACCCTGATATCAAAGATAATGGCGGATCATGCCGGTCAGCGAACGCGCCATATGGGCCGCACCGGAACGGCCAGATCCCAGGCCGCGCTGATGAATCAGCATCTGCGGCGGGTCTGTGGCATCGCGCTCAGAACCGGTTCGCCCAGACGCGCGAGATTGGTCTGGTTGCCGGCGCGCGGCGAGAACCAGGTGCGTCACAGAAAATGGCGATCCGTTTCATCGCGCGCCACCTTTCATGGTTGATTGGCGCCCCAAACACGCCCTTTACCGGCCCCGGCCCCTCCGCTAACACCGATGAGGAAATATTAGGGGCCGCCCATGCGCATTCTGATCACCAATGATGATGGCATCAACGCAGCGGGGCTGCATGTGCTGGAGGCGATTGCCGCCGAGATCGCAGGCCCGGGTGGTGAGGTCTGGACCGTGGCCCCGGCCTTTGAACAATCCGGCGTCGGCCATGCCATCAGCTATACCCAGCCCACGATGATTGCCGAACTGGGCCCGCGCCGATACGCCGCCGAAGGCTCGCCTGCCGATTGCGTATTGGCCGGATTGCATGACGTGATGAAGGATGGCCCGCCCGATCTGGTGCTGTCAGGTGTCAACCGGGGCAATAACTCGGCCGAAAACGTGCTCTATTCCGGCACCATTGGCGGCGCGATGGAGGCCGCATTGCAGGGCGTGCGCGCCATTGCGCTGTCACAGTATTTCGGGCCGGATAATCGCAGCCTTGCCGATCCGTTTGAAGCATCGGTTCAGCACGGGGCGGCCACGATCCGCGCCCTGCTGGAGCGCGGCGATTGGGCCGGTGATGATTACATGACCTTCTACAATGTCAATTTCCCCCCCGTGGCGGGACCCGATGTCAAGGGCATGCGGGTGGTGGCGCAGGGCCGGCGCAGGGGGGTGAATTTCCGCGTTGAACCCACCAAATCGCCGGCCGGGCGGCGGTTTTTATGGGTCGCGGGCGGTGCGCAGAATGTGCCCAGCGCGCCTGGCACCGATGCCCATGCCAATCTGGCCGGCCATATTTCGGTCACGCCGCTGCGCGCTGATCTGACCGCGCATGACCTGATTGCCGATCTGAAGGCGCGTATCGAATGACCTGGGATGCCGATCGAAAAATGCAGTTTCTGTTTGCCCTGCGCTCAAAAGGTGTCACCGATGCGCGCACGCTCGGGGCGATGGAAAAGGTTGATCGCGGTCTGTTCGTGCGCGGCCATTTCGCGGCCCGCGCCTATGAGGACATGCCGCTGCCGATTTCATCGGGTCAGACAATCAGCCAGCCCTCGATTGTCGGGTTGATGACGCAGGCGCTGAATGTGCAGCCGCGCGACAAGGTGTTGGAGGTGGGCACCGGATCGGGCTATCAGGCCGCGATCCTCAGCCATCTGGCGCGCCGGGTCTATACCGTTGACCGCCACCGCCGCCTGACCCGCGAGGCCGAGAAGATCTTTGATGCGCTGGATCTGCACAATATCACGGTGATCACCGGCGATGGCAGTTTCGGCCTGCCCGAGCAGGCCCCGTTTGATCGCATCATCGTGACGGCGGCGGCCGAAGATCCGCCCGGGCCGCTGCTGGCGCAGCTGAAAGAGGGCGGTATCATGGTGCTGCCGGTGGGCCAGTCCGATGCGGTGCAAAGCCTGATCAAGGTCACCCGGCGCGAAGGCAGGCTGCATTACGACGAACTGTGCCCGGTGCGCTTTGTTCCGCTCATTGAAGGTCTGGGCCACGAATGAACGGCCAAGGGGCTGGATTGCGGCCCCGGTTTGCGTGTAGAAGCCTCGCAAAACATAATGCCCCGCCGCCAAGGCGTGTGGCACCGAGTCATATTGAGGACACCCCAACCCATGCCCCGCCTGCCAATCATTGCCCTTGGACTGATCCTGCCCCTGCTGGCCGCCTGTGTCGGCCCCGGCGGCATTGATTTCGATTTCCGTGGCAATGGCGTCGGCTCTGGCGGGCAATCACCCACAACCGCGCCCCGGCCCGAACCCGACGCCTTTGGCCTGATCACCTATCCGACCTATCAGGTCGTGATCGCGCAACGCGGCGACAGCGTCACCGATGTGGCCAACCGCATCGGCGTGGATGCAGGCGAACTGGCGCGGTTCAACGGGCGCAATCTGGGCGATCCGCTGCGCCAGGATGAAGTGTTGGCCCTGCCCCGCCGTGTGACACCTGCGGAGGGCGCAACCGGGGCCGATGATATCACCTCCATCGCCTCGGCGGCGATTGATCGGGCCGATGCAGCCGCGCCTGCCGCCGCCAATACCGCCGCGGTATCGGTCCAGGATGGGTCTGAACCGGTGCGCCACCGCGTCGCGCGCGGCGAAACCGCCTATTCGATCTCGCGGCTTTACGGCGTGTCCGTCCGCTCATTGGCCGATTGGAACGGGCTTGGCCCCGAACTGACGGTGCGCGAGGGGCAGTATCTGATTATCCCGCTGATCCTTGAGCCAGTAAATTCAGCTGCCGATGGTCAGGCCCCCGGCGCGTCGGTCACGCCGTTGCCGCCATCCGCGGCCGATCCGCTGCCCGAAGCCATCGAGACCGCCGAATTGCCTGACGCGCCCGACCTGACCGCGCCAACGCCCGATCTGGTCGAAGAACCCGTGCAATCTGCCGCCACCGCCAGCACCGCGACCATGCAATGGCCCGCGCAGGGCGAGATCATTCGCGATTTTTCCGGCAGCAGCGAGGGTATCGACATTGCGGCCAGTGCCGGCACATCCGTGACTGCCGCCGCAGATGGTGAAGTTGCGGCCATCACGCGCGATACCGATCAGGTGCCGATTCTGGTCCTGCGCCATCCGGGCAACCTGCTGACAGTCTATGCAAATATCGACAATATCCGGGTTGAGCGCGGCGACCGCGTCAGCCGCGGACAAAGGATCGCCGATATCCGCGCGGGCGATCCGGCATTCCTGCATTTCGAGGTGCGGCAAGGTTTCGACAGCGTCGACCCGATGCAATATCTGCCATAAAGCACGTCTCGCAATAGCTGAGACAGGGTGCATTGCCTGGCGCGTTGAAATCTCGGATTTCAGGCAGCGTCGCCTGAGCCGGGTTTTTCCGAAAGGGCCACAAGGCTCAGATACGCACCCCCCTGCGCCCGGCCAGGTCGATGAAATACTGCCAGGCCACCCGGCCCGACCGCGCGCCGCGTGTGGCTTGCCATTCTATCGCCTCGGCGCGCAGGGTATCGTCATCAACCGACACGCCGTAAGCGGCGCAATAGGCCCGGATCATGGCCAGGTAATCATCCTGGTTGCAGGGGTGAAACCCCAGCCAGAGGCCGAAGCGATCCGATAGAGAAACTTTCTCCTCCACCGCCTCGGACGGGCTGATGGCCGAGGAACGTTCATTCTCGATCATATCGCGCGGCATCAGGTGGCGGCGGTTGGACGTGGCGTAAAAGATCACATTGTCGGGCCGACCCTCAACCCCGCCATCCAGAACCGCCTTCAACGATTTGTAATGCTGGTCGTCATGGCCGAAACTCAGATCATCGCAAAACAGGATGATCTGGACCGGTGCCGCGCGCAGGATGGTCAGAAGCCGCCCGATCGAGGGCAGGTCTTCGCGCTGCATCTCGACCAGTATCAAGCCTGCGAAATCCGCCTGAACATCGGCATGTATCGCTTTGACAAGGGATGATTTTCCCATGCCGCGTGATCCCCAGAGAAGGGCGTTGTTGGCGGGTAGACCGGCGGCAAACTGGCGCGTGTTCCGGTCCAGTATGTCGCGCGCGCGATCAATGCCCAGAAGCAGGCTCAGATCGACGCGATTGACCTTTGGCACCGGTTCCAGCCGGTCAGGGTCAACATGCCAGACAAAAGCGCCGGCAGCGGTCCAGTCCGGCACATCGGCGGGCGCGGGGCTGAGCCGTTCAAGCGCCGCCGCGATCCTTGCCAGGGCATCTGCGCTCATTCCGCGCTGTCCTCGGACAGATTCTCCTCTTCCTCATCCAAGATGCCTTCTTCGCGCAATTCCCGGTCCCGCTTGCGTTCGACCAGACGCACAAGCTGAATGGAAATTTCATACAGGCCATAGACCACAACAAAGAGGATAAGCTGCGTAATCACATCGGGCGGCGTCACCAGCGCGGCCAGGAACAAAATGCCCACAACCGCATATTTCCGCATGTTTCCAAGCCCTTCGGCAGAAACCAGACCGGCCTTGCCCATCAGGGTCAGCAGCACGGGAAGTTGGAAACAGATGCCAAAGGCAAAGATGAATTTCAGTTCAAGATCCAGCGATTCCTTGACCGAACCCAGAAACACGGTCTGAAGCGAACCATCTGCTCCCGGCTGGCCATCCGCGCCGACGCCCGCCACCAGACTGGCCAGCGTCGGGATGACATCGGAAAAGCCGATGAAAAACCGCATGGCCAGCGGCGTAACCACGAAATGCGCAAAGGACGCGCCCAGAAGAAACAGCAGCGGCGAGGCAATCAGAAAAGGCAAAAACGCATTCTTTTCAGTGCGGTAAAGGCCCGGAGCCACAAACCGCCACATCTGGTGCGCAATGACAGGAAAGGACAGACCAAAGCCAACGACGACCGAAATCCGGATCAGGGTAAAGAACTTTTCCTGCGGGGCGGTGAAGATCAGCCGCGGGTCCTCGCCGCGTTCGCGCAGAATATCGGCGATCGGCTGAAACAGGAATTCGAGAATTGCATCCGACACGGTGAAGGCGGCGATCATCGCCACGACAAAAGCCAGCGCCGATCGGATCAACCGCGTCCTGAGCTCGGCCAGATGCTCAATCAGCGGCGCGGCGCTGTCCTCGATTTCTTCTTTTTTCATTGCTCAGTCGCTTCGCTGCCCGATGCCGCCGGGGCCGGCGGCGTGCCCTCAGCAGGTGGCGTTCCCGGCAGCGGGTTGCGCGCGGCCACGGATGCACGCGCGGACTCGGCCCTTTTGCGCACGGCGTCAGCACGTTCGCGCGCCAGACGCTCCGTATCGGTTTTCGGCTCTTCGCCGTCCTTGGGAACCCATTTATCCATCGACGCACCCGCCTTTTTCAACGCGTCCTTCCCCATTTTTCCGGGGTTGGCCATATTGCGCAGGTCCTTGCCGAAATCGGTGGCTCCGCGAATGTCATTGGAAATATCATCCAGCCCGGATTCGCTGGCGGCCGCGTTCATCGTGGTCTGGAATTCGCGCGCCATCGCCTTCAGCCGCCCGGTCATCTGACCAAGCGTGCGAAACATTTTGGGAAGGTCCTTTGGCCCCACGACGATCAACGCCACAACGCCAATAACCATCAGCTCCCACATGCCAATGTCAAACATGGGCGGCCCTCAAATTACCACAATTTCCGCCGGCTCAGGCGTTTTCGCGGTCGCGTTCGGGGGTCACGTCCAAGGCGGTTTCGCCTGCGTCATCAGCGGCATCTTCGATCTCTTCGGTGCCTTCACGCACACCGCGCTTGAACGAGGTGATGCCTTTGCCGACCTCCCCCATCAAACCGGCGATCTTGCCACGGCCAAACAGCACCAGAACAACAACCGCAATCAGCAGGATGCCCGGCAGGCCAATATTGTTGAGCATGTCTCTATCTCCCTTTTCCGGCAGGCCATGTCGCGCGCCCGCCGTCGTTGTCACTGCCTAGATGTATGGACTCTCGGCCCGGGATCAAAGCCCCAATCTGACGCATTGGCCCAGATTCTGGCGTAAATCTGCGTGCATATGCGCTATTTCGCGAACACAAAGCAGCGTTCGCGGCGCACGGTCAGCCACAACGCCATGCCCGGCTTGGGCAGGAAAACCGCGGGAACCGTCGCCTTCAGGATCTGATTGTTGAAATCCATGCGAAACTCAACCAGGCTTTCATGGCCCATGAACCGGGCCCGTTCGACCACCCCGCGCGCAGGCACGCCCTCGCGCGGGGTCGGGTTGGGGCCGCGCCCGCCGCGATCAAAGTCGATCTTGACATATTGCGGCCGAAAAACGATCTCGACCTCGGTGCCGTCGGGATGGCCGGGGGCCAGAAACTGGCCAAAGGCCGTATCGGTCAGCGCGCCCTGCACTTTGCCGGTGATCACGTTGATATCCGAGAAAAACGCCGCCGCGTCCTTGTCGCAAGGCGCATTGTAGATGTTATAGGGCGCGCCCTGCTGCACGATCCGCCCGCCCCGCATCAGCGCAATCTGATCGGCCATGCGCATGGCCTCCTCCGGCTCATGGGTGACCAGAACCACCGCCGTGCCTTCGTCGCGCAGCAGGTCCAGTGTTTCATCGCGGATGCCGTCGCGAAGGCGGTTATCAAGGCCCGAAAACGGCTCATCCATCAGCATCACGGCCGGGCGCGGGGCCAGGGCACGCGCCAGCGCGACGCGCTGCTGTTCACCGCCCGACAACATATGCGGGGCGGTGTCGCCATAGCCCTGCAGATCCACCCGCGACAGCAATTCAGCCACCCGCGCGGCCCTTGCGGCCCGGCTGCCGGTCAGACCAAAGGCGATATTCTGAGCCACCGAAAGATGCGGAAAAAGGGCGAAATCCTGAAAGATCAGACCGACGCCGCGTGCCTCGGGCGGCAAATGCAGCGTGCCATCGGCCAGGGTCTGGCCATCGACGCGCACCCGGCCGCTGCTCTGGCGTTCGATGCCGGCAATGATCCGCAAGGTGGTGGTCTTGCCGCAGCCCGACGGCCCCAACAGGCACATGACCTGCCCGCGCGCGACACTAAGGGAAACATCACGCAGCACCGTCCGCCCGTCGAAATCACAGGTGACATGGTCAACTTCAAGGCGGGTGGAGGGCAGCACGTGGTCAGATATCCCGATCAATACCATCGGATTTTGCAGGTATCAGCCCCGCGCGCCTGTTTCAAGGCGTCGATCCTTGCGGTGCTGCCCCGTCATCGGGGCGACAGAGCTTCATTCAATTTCTTAGCTAATTCAGTTACCTTATTTGAATCTATTGTCGATTCAGCTTTATCCACAGGCTTGTCCACAGGTAAACAACCAACCGTTAACCATTTTGAAGGCATTTTGGTCGACAATATGACTCTGCTTCCGCATTTGCCCCTGGCGCAGGCTTCGGGGCAGCGAAAAGCCTCGATTTTCTGACCGGTTCGCATATTATGATCAAATTATTTCTTGAACCCGATGAATATTTGTGATTTTGGCCTCGGTTTTTCGCTAATTATCGTATTTGTATAATTTCTGACGGGGGGCATTTTGAGATTACTGCAATTTCTGTTCTTAAAATGAAATATTTCCGACCTGTAATTTCTGAAATTCATCTCGCTCCTGTCAAGAACACCGGTCCAGGATGGCTTACTTTTCCATATTTGACAGTATTCTGGTTTGATATTCTTCCCCACCTGAGATGCCATACCTGCGCGGGGCGTGATGCCGGCCATTCATTGGCGCATTGCGCCCAGGAAACCCTTTGATTTTTATCCCAGTCGGCCACAATTGAACATAATTATACATTTATTTCAGTTGCTTATATGGCATAGCTGAAGTGTATTAACGACGACGACATGCCCCCCTCGCGCCGGTTCTTTCGAAATTTCGGGCAACATGGCGGCGATGGCGTCCGGAGAGCCTGCAATCTCAGCCCTGCAAACGGCAAACAGCCGGGCGGCCTGATCTGCCGCCCGGCTGTCGCAACACCGCTTCTGTCGTGATGGCGCTACATCGTGGCGTTGAACGCGCCGCCATCCAGCAGAATATTCTGGCCGATCATAAAACCCACATATTGCGAGCACATGAAGGCGCAGGTGGCCCCAAATTCGGCAGCCGTGCCGTAGCGACCGGCCGGGATCGTCGCGGCGCGGCGTTCGCGGGCTTGCTCCAATGTCAGGCCCTGCGCCTCTGCCACGCCGGTATCGAGCGATACCGCCCGGTCGGTCGCGTGGATGCCGGGCAGAAGGTTATTGACCACAACGCCACGGTCCGCCACCTGACGCGCGGTGCCCGCGACATAGCCGGTCAGCCCGGCGCGCGCGGCATTTGACAGCCCCAGAACCGCAATCGGCGATTTCACCGATATCGAGGTGATATTGACCACCCGGCCCCATCCACGATCCATCATGGCGGGCATCAGCGCCTTCATCAGCGCGATCGGGGTCAGCATGTTGGCGTCGATCGCCTTGATGAAATCCTCGCGGTCCCAATCGCTCCATAGCCCGGGCGGTGGGCCGCCTGCATTGGTGACCAGAATATCGACATCACCGGCAGCGGCCAGAACCTTGGCCCGGCCTGCATCGGTTGTGATGTCGGCGGCCACGGCCACGACCTCGACGCCATAGCCCGCGCGCAGCGCGGCGGCTGTGGCCTCCAGCGCCTCTGCCCCACGCGCATTCAGCACCAGATTGACGCCCTCTGCGGCCAGCGCTTCGGCGCAGCCCCGCCCCAGGCCTTTCGACGAGGCGCAGACCAGCGCCCGTTTTCCGGCAATTCCAAGATCCATCTGATCCTCCATGATGATCATTTCCCAGGGGCTTAACACTGTGTAAAGCGGCGCGCCAGCACCTGCCGCTTGACCAAGCCGCGCGCGCTGCCTAGGCAGAGATGGACAGCCTTGATCCCCCCGGAGCATCCATGGCCCGCCGCACCGCGCAATTCAGCTTTCCGACCTATCCCGCGCATCATCTGATCGTGTCCTGGGGGGCCAATGAAAAGGATCCGATCGGTGGGCCCGCCGATGTGGTGATGGGCGACACCTACCGCCTGCACCGCGACGCGGTGGCGCGCAATCTGGCCATATGGGACGGCCCCCAGGGTCAGGAGGTCGCCGACGGATCGCAGGTCGGCCACCCCGGCAACCGGGTCACGCTCGAGGTCTGCCACAGCCTGATGGCCCCTGACGGCACGCTGATCGACCTGCTGCTCCTGAGCGTCTCGGGCGAGGAGGACACGACCCGGCATTTCCTGCCGCTGGCCCCGATGGAGCCGCGCCGGGAATATGAGCTGGTCGCCTCGGAGACCGATACCGCGCCGGCCCGGCTGGCCGATATCGCCTGTGTCAGTTTTCTGGCCGGCACCTATCTGACCCTGGCCAGCGGGGCCCAGAAACCGGTGGAAGACCTGCAAGAAGGCGACCGGCTGCTCACCCGCGACCATGGCCCGCAACCGATTCGCTGGATCGGCCAGCAGGTGCAGCGGGCCACCGGCGCGCTGGCCCCGATCCGGATCCGCGCGGGCACCCTGAATGTCGCCCGCGACCTGCGCCTCAGCCCGCATCACCGGCTGTTCATCTGGCAGCGATCCGATGAGCTTGGCACCGGGCGCGCCGAAATTCTGGTCAAGGCCGCGCATCTGGTCAATGGCGATACCGTGCTGCGCGAGGAAGGCGGGTTCATCGAGACCTACCAGATCCTGTTTGACAGCCACGAGATCATCTATGCCGAGGGCGTGGCCGTCGAAAGCCTGCTGGTGACGCCACATACCCGCGCCGCCCTGCCGCAGGGTGTAGCGGCCGATGACAATGCCTCCGACCGGATCAATGCCGCCGAGATCGAGCTGCAGGAAACCGCGCTGCAGGGCGAGGAAGACCCCGCCACCAGGCTGACCCGCGCCAGCCATGGCAAGACGCGGAAATAGTTTGCCCACGACGCCGCGACATAACGCATCACCCGGCTTGTGGGCACCCGTATAACCCCTAGTTTTATCCTCAGGATAGACGACAGAAGCAAAGGTGAGCAACGATGCAGATTCTCGTGACGACCGACATGTCAGCGCGCAGCGACAGGGCCGTGCGGCGCGCCGTTCAACTGGCGGCTGCGCATAACGCGACATTGACCGTTCTCAACGTCGTCGATGATGCCGGGCCGGATGCGCTGACGGCGCAGATCGTGACGCAGACCTCCGTCGAACTGCACCGTTTCGTGGCCTCCCTGCCCGGTGGTGACGCGCATCAGGTGAAGGTGCTGGCCGGCGATCCCACCGGCACCATCCTTGAACGGGTCCAGGTGATGGCCCCCGATCTGCTGGTTCTGGGGCGCCACCGTGATCGGCCCTTCCGCGACATGATCCGCGAGACGACGGCCGAACGTCTGGTCCGCCTGGCATCCTGCCCGGTGCTGGTGATCGCCGATCGGGTTGACCACCCCTATGACCGGATCATCGCCGCCACCGATTTTTCGCCCGCCGCCGCCGCCGCCATCAATCTGGCGCATCAGTTGGCCCCGGCCGGCAGCATCACCCCGGTGCATGTCTTTCACGTGCCCTATAGCGGCATCCTGTCTCGGGCCGGGGGCGGCTCGAAGGATATCACGGCCAGTTTTCGCGCCGAGGCGGAAGCGGCCGATGCGGCATGGCGCAAAGGTTACGCCCTGCCCGACGCCTGTAGCGAGACCAAGATCCTGCCGGGCAGCCCGCTGGAGATTATCAGCGCCGAAATACACGCCACCGGCGCCACATTGGTAGCCGCCGGGGCGCATGGCCGCGTCGGCCAGGGCCGCGCGCTTTTGGGCAGTGTCGCAACCGATCTGATGCGACTGACACCTTGCGACCTGCTGATTGCCCGCCCCGCCGGATAGCGCGCCGGGAAGGCCGCGAGCGCAGGGGGTGCCGGCATTATCTTGCCCCGCCCCCGCGCCTCGCCTATACGGCCCCTCATGCTGGATAATCGCCCCCCCCTGCCGCCTGAAATCGCCCGTCGCCGGACCTTTGCGATCATCTCGCACCCTGATGCCGGCAAGACCACGCTGACCGAAAAATTTCTGCTCTTTGGCGGGGCCATTCAAATGGCGGGACAGGTCCGCGCCAAGGGTGAGGCGCGGCGCACGCGGTCGGATTTCATGCAGATGGAAAAGGACCGCGGCATTTCGGTCTCGGCCTCGGCCATGTCATTCGATTTTGGCAAGTTCCGCTTCAATCTGGTTGACACGCCCGGCCACTCGGATTTTTCCGAGGACACCTATCGCACGCTGACCGCCGTTGATGCCGCCGTGATGGTCATCGACGGGGCCAAGGGCGTCGAAAGCCAGACCCGGAAGCTGTTCGAGGTCTGCCGGTTGCGCGATCTGCCGATCCTGACCTTTTGCAACAAGATGGACCGCGAAAGCCGCGACACTTTTGACATCATTGATGAAATTCAGGAAAATCTGGCGATAGACGTGACCCCCGCCTCCTGGCCCATCGGCACCGGGCGCGAATTTCTGGGCTGCTATGACCTGATCAATGACCGGCTGGAGCTGATGGACCGCGCCGATCGCAACGTGGTCGCGGAAAGCGTCAGGATCGAGGGGCTGGACGACCCGGCCCTGGCCACCCACATCCCCGCCGACCTGCTGGAAAAGCTGCGCGAAGAGGTCGAGATGGCGCGCGGATTGCTGCCGCGTTTCGACCACAAGGCCATGCTGGAAGGCACCATGAGCCCGATCTGGTTCGGCTCGGCCATCAATTCATTCGGCGTCAAGGAGCTGATGCAGGGCATCGCGCGCTTTGGCCCCGAACCGCAGGTTCAGACCGCCACCCCGCGCGCGGTTGCGCCCGAGGAAACCAAAGTGACCGGGTTCGTGTTCAAGGTGCAGGCCAATATGGACCCCAAGCACCGCGATCGGGTGGCCTTCTTGCGTCTCGCCTCGGGTCATTTCAAACGCGGCATGAAGCTGACCCATGTGCGCTCGAAAAAGCCGATGGCAATCAGCAATCCGGTGCTGTTTCTGGCCAGCGACCGCGAATTGGCCGAGGAAGCCTGGGCCGGCGATATCATCGGCATCCCCAATCACGGCCAATTGCGTATCGGCGATGCGCTGACCGAAGGCGAGGCGTTGCGCTTTACCGGCATCCCCTCTTTCGCGCCGGAACTGTTGCAGACCTGCCGCGCCGGGGATCCGATGAAAGCCAAGCATCTGGAAAAGGCCTTGATGCAATTTGCCGAGGAAGGGGCCGCCAAGATTTTCAAGCCGACCTATGGTTCGGGGTTCATTGTCGGCGTTGTCGGTGCGCTGCAATTCGAGGTTCTGGCCAGCCGGATCGAGTTGGAATACGGGCTGCCGGTGCGCTTTGAGGCCTCGCAGTTTACCTCCGCGCGTTGGGTGCTGGGCGACAAGCTGGCGGTTGAGAAATTCACCGAAGCCAACAAGCTGCACATGGCGACCGATAATGATGGCGACCCGGTTTTCCTGACGCGGATGCAATGGGATATCGACCGCGTGGCGCGCGACTATCCCGATGTGGATTTGGCCGCGACCAAGGAAATGATGGTGTGAGCGCCGAAAACGCTTGAGTTTTACCCCTGTGTTCCTATCCTGTTCTCATCTTTTTGACGGTCTCAAGGCGGACAAGACCCAGTGCAACCGAAATTGCCCAAAATGGCCGAATTCTTCTCTGGTGCCGGTATGGTTCGCGCCGCCCTAGGCGAGAGCTGGCAGGTGGCTTTGGCCAATGATATCGACCCCCGCAAATGCGCCGCCTATGCCGCGAACTGGGGCGATGGCGCATTGGTTGCGGGCGATATCGCCGCGCTGGACCCGGCCCGCTTGCACCAGCCGATTGACCTTTACTGGGCCTCCAGCCCCTGTCAGGATCTCAGCCTTGCGGGCAACCGGCTGGGGCTTTCCGGGGCGCGCTCGGGGGTGTTTCACGCCTGGATGGCGCATGTGAACGGGGCCGCTGCGGCCGGTTTCGCGCCGCGCATTCTGGCGTTTGAGAATGTGACCGGGCTTTTGTCCAGCGGCGGGGGGCGGGATTTCCGCGCCGTTTGTGCCGCCTTTCACAAGGCCGGCTACCGCTTTGGCGCGCTTGAGATCGACGCCCGCCATTTTCTGCCGCAAAGCCGCCCGCGCGTGTTCGTTCTGGCGGTGCGGGGCGATGTCGTGCTGCCCGATGGGCTGATTGCCAGGCGCGCCGGGTCGGTTTTTCATTCCAAACGCGTGATCAAGGCGGCCGGGGATCTGCCGCGGGCCTTGCGCAAGAACTGGCTCTGGTGGGCACCGCCACCGCCCGAGGGGCCGGTGGCGCGGCTGGCCGATCTGATTGATGTCGATCTCGAGCGCCCCGATCTGGCGGTTGATCCGGCCCGCCTGATGGCGCTGATGTCGGATCTGAACCGGGCCAAGGTGGCGCGCGCGCAGGCCGCGGGCGGCGTGCAGATCGGCACGGTTTACAAGCGCGGGCGCCCGGATGCATCGGGCATCACGCGCCAACGCGCCGAAGCGCGGTTCGACGGGCTGGCCGGGTGCCTGCGAACGCCTGCTGGCGGATCATCGCGCCAAACCCTGATGATTGTCCGAGACGGCCGGATCAGCGCCCGGCTGATGACCCCGCGCGAGGCTGCCCGCCTGATGGGGCTGGCCGATAGCTACATTCTGCCCGACGCCTATAACGAGGCCTATAAGCTGTCCGGCGATGGCGTCGCGGTGCCGGTGGTATCCTATCTGAACGAGACGATATTCCTGCCTCTCATGGCGGCCGCGTCGCTGGCCCGTGCGGCCTGATGGATCCGCAGACATACAGATCCGCGCAGCTGACCGGGCTGACCAACCAGATCGGTGTCTATGCGCTGTGCGATCTCGATGGCGTGCCGATCTATGTCGGCCAATCGGTCGATGGTATCCGGTCAAGGGTGCGCAGGCATCTGACCTCGGCGCGCTCTGACATCATCGCCAACCGCATGATCGACGTTTGGGAAATTGCCTATGTCATGGCCTGGCCGGTCGAGGATCGGGCCCAGATCGCCCCGTTGGAGGCCTATCTTTTTGCCCAGTTCGACGCCGAAAAACAACTGATGAACGGCAAGGCGATGGCTTTTGCGGGCGCGCTGGATTTTGCCCTGCCCGACCCGTCCCGCGTGCAGGTGATCGAAGAAGGCGAACGCCGGGACAGGCTGTCGCCCGCCCTGCGGCTGCCGCGCCAGATCGCGCAATATCTGGCCCGGGTGGATTATATCCAGCCGGTCAAGAACGAGGCCCATCTGAAACGCTCGCTCAAAGCGCATTTTGACCGGCTGGTCGCCTATCATCAGACCTTTCTGGCATGAACCCGCGCCAGAACCGAGTCTTGCCGACCGGCGAGATCGTGGCGCAGCCCTTTCGCGGCCTGTTCATGGGCAATCGCGGCATCTTGCATGATGGTGCCGGGCGGCTCGGCCGGTCCCGGTGGAAACATCCGCATTGGGTGTGTTGCGTGTTGCAGTTCAAGAACCGGCACCGGCAGGTGATGACCCCAAACCAGTATACCGAGCTGTTTTTTCTGGATGAGGCGGTGGCGCTGGCGGCAGGGCACCGGCCATGCGCAGAATGCCGCCGCGCCGATTTCAACGCCTTTCGCGCCGCATTGGACCCCGACCTGAAAGCGCCCGCGATTGACGCGGCCTTGCATCCGGCCCGGGTCGAAAGCCATAGCCGCAGGCAGATCCGCCATGACGCCCCGCTTGACCGCCTGCCCGATGGCACCTTCATCCTGCAGGACGGCACCGCGCATCTTGTCAGCGGCGCGCATATCCTGCCATTGGTGCTGTCTGGATATGGCCCGGCGCGCCCCCGCCCGCGCGGCACCGTCACCGTGTTGACCCCGAAACCGACGCTGACAGCGTTGCAAAACGGCTATCGCCCGGTGGTGCATCCGAGCGCGAAACAACAGCCTTAACCTCGTCTTAACCTTCGCCGCGCCAGTGTTTCGCCCATGCTGCGCGCCCTCACCCTTTTGCTGCTCCTTGCCGCCTGCGCCGCGCCGCAGACCACGCTGGACAGCACCGATAGCGGGCTTTCCGGGCGCATCACCGATCAGGTTCTGATTTCCGATCACCCGCATCACGTGCTGATGGGCCATGTCCTGATTGCCCGGCGCGGCGCTGAGATCACCCGCGCGCTGGTCATTCAGCAACGCCGCGACGGTGTGCATGTTTTACGCATTCGGCAGGCCTGGCAGCAGGGCCGCGAATTGCCCTACCGGTCCTTGAACCGCCGCCTTGGCTGTATCCGCGGCCAGTGCCGGGACAATGCGGTGGGCTTCATCGCCTTCAGCGGCGCGATGTTGGAACGCGCCGCGCGGGACGGGTTTTCGGCCACGCTGATCGGCCCGGAAGGGGCCATCGCGATTGCCGTGCCGGCACGGATTTTCGTCCAGGCCCTGGCACCGCCCTGACCGAGCAAAGGATTTTTCCGCGAGGGCGAATGCCATGCGACCATGCCGCAACAGGCGGGACGCTCCGAAAAAACAGTTATTTGACGATGATCCCTACATGCGGTATGCGTGCGCAGCTTCACGATGTGCGTGATGCGATGACGCGGAGCGCGCGGTGTGGGACTTGCGCTCCAATGACTTAAACGGGCAGCCGCCCGTCAGACTGGACGCATATGACCAAATTTTCCGACCTAAACCTTAATCCAAAGGTTCTGAAAGCCGTTTCCGAAGCCGGATATACCGAACCGACACCGATCCAGGCCGGGGCCATCCCCCCCGCTCTCGAAGGCCGCGACGTATTGGGGATCGCGCAGACCGGCACTGGCAAGACCGCCGGATTCGTGTTGCCGATGATTACCACGCTGGCACGGGGCCGGGCGCGCGCCCGCATGCCGCGCAGCCTGGTGCTGTGCCCGACCCGCGAACTGGCCGCCCAGGTGGCGGAAAATTTCGACACCTATTCCAAATATGTGAAGCTCAGCAAAGCGCTGCTGATCGGCGGTGTCAGCTTCAAGGAACAAGATACGCTGATTGATCGCGGCGTTGATGTGCTGATTGCCACGCCGGGCCGCCTGCTGGATCATTTCGGGCGCGGCAAGCTGATCCTATCGGATGTCAAGGTGATGGTGGTCGATGAGGCCGACAGGATGCTCGACATGGGCTTCATCCCTGATATCGAACATATTTTCGGCCTGACGCCATTTACCCGCCAGACCCTCTTTTTCTCGGCCACGATGGCCCCCGAGATTGAACGCATCACCAATATGTTCCTGTCGAACCCGGCCCGGATCGAAGTGGCGCGCCAGGCCTCCACCTCTGACACGATCATCCAGAAAATGGTGGAATTCCGCCCGACCCGGCGCGACCAGACGGCCAAGCAGAAACGCGAGATGCTGCGCGCCATCATCAAAAGCGAAGGCGATGCCTGCACCAACGCGATCATCTTTTGCAACCGCAAGGTCGATGTCGATGTTCTCGCCAAGTCGATGAAGAAACACGGTTTCAACGCCGAGCCGATTCACGGCGATCTGGACCAGTCGCAGCGCACCCGAACGCTGAATGGCTTCCGCGATGGCTCGATCAGGTTCCTTGTGGCCTCGGACGTCGCCGCGCGCGGGCTCGATATCCCCAATGTGAGCCATGTGCTGAACTATGATGTGCCAAGCCATGCCGAGGATTACGTTCACCGCATCGGGCGCACCGGGCGCGCCGGTCGCAAGGGCACCACAATCATGATCTCGGTGCCCTCAGATGCCAAATATCTGAGCGCAATCGAGGAGCTGATCGGCCAGCCGGTGCCGCGTGTCGATGCACCCTGGTTGCCCGATGGCGACGCGCCCGTGGCCGCCGCTGCATCAGAGGACAGACCTGCGCGCCGACCGCGCCAATCCTCGCGCAGCCGGTCCAAAGAACCTGACGCGCCGGTCGAGAAACCCGCCGAGGCCGTGGCAGAAGAAAAACCGCAATCACAGCCGCGACCGGATCGGGGCAATGAGCGCAACAGAAACCGTCGCGGCGGGCGCGATAACGCCAACCGGTCCAGGACCGTTGGCCTGGGCGATCGCCTGCCCGATTTCATCGCCATGAGCTTTGACGAACGGCGCGGCCGCCCCGCCGCAGCCTGGGACGATACGCCAGAGAAGGCAGAAGTCACGCCGGACGAAACAGAAGTCACGCCCAATGAGGCAGAGATCACGCCCGACACCAGCCAAGCGCCCGAACCGGTGGCCGAGGAAAAACCCAAGCGCAAGCGCAAATCGCGGGCCAAAAAGCCAAAAATTGCTGAGCCGGCGGAGGCTGAGGCGACTGACAAGCCTGAGACCGGGCCGGTTGAGGTGGCTGAGGCAAGCGCCGCGCCCGAGGCCGATAGCGAAAGCGCTGCATAGGCCCGACCGTCCAGAGGACAGATCGATACAGGCAAAAGCCACCGCTCCTCAGCCCGGAGCGGTGGCTTTTTCATTGCCTGAAAGGCGCGCGCGCCGTGAAGGCCCCTTCAGCCCGCCATCAGCCGCGATGTGATCACCGTCACCTCGGGCTTGCGCCCGATCTCGGACACGCAGAGCTGCCGCACGGCGCGCTTCACCGCCTCTTCCAGCTTGTCATCATCGCGCACGGTCTTGTTCTCAAGGCGCGGCAGCAGCTCCGCCAGATGGTCCTCCAGCATATCCTGCAGGCTTTCGCCCCGGCCCACGGTTTCCGGCAGGCCGCGCAGGGCGACCCAACAATCGCCAAGCAGCTCATCATCTTCATCGACGATCACCGCCACGATCACCAGCCCGTTCAGCGCCAGTTTCATCCGGTCGCGCACCACGCCGTCAAAGGCCCCGATCAGGCGCGAGCCATCCAGATAGGTGCGGGCGACCTCGATCTGTTCGACCACGGCAGGCGCGTTGCCCGACAGCTCCACCATTGATCCGTTCGGGGCCAATATCGCCGCCACGCCGCCAGCTTCGGCCACGCGCACATGTTCGCGCAGATGCCGGTGTTCCCCATGATTGGGCACCAGAACCTGCGGCTTGACCAGCGCGTGCATCTTTTCCAGATCGGGCCGGTTGGCATGGCCCGACACGTGGAAAAACCCGCTTTGTTCATCGATGATTTCAACGCCCAGCTCGCTCATCGCGTTCTGGATCCGCGAGACCGAAATCTCATTGCCCGGAATGGTCTTGGAGGAGAACAGGAACAGATCGCCCTCTTTCAACCGGTGCCCCAGATATTTGCCGCGCGCCAATTGTGCCGAGGCCGCGCGGCGTTCGCCCTGGCTGCCGGTCACGATCAGCATCAGGTTTTCGCGCGGGATCTGGGTCGCGTCTTCGGGGCTGAGCGTGGCGGGAAAATCGCGCAGCACGCCGGTTTCAACGCCCGCCGTCACCATGCGCTTCATCGCCCGGCCCATCAGCACGATGGTGCGACCCGCCGCCTGGCCGGCCTCGGCCAGCGTTTTCAGCCGCGCGATATTGGAGGCAAAGGTGGTGGCAACAACCATGCCTTTCGCGCCTGCGATCAATTCGGTGATGGGCTGCGGCAATTCGCTTTCGCTGCGGCCGGGATGGCGGGAAAACACATTGGTCGAATCGCAGATCAGCGCCCGGACCCCGGATTTGCCGATCGCTTGCCACATCGCGTCATCAAAGGCTTCGCCGACCCGCGGGTCATGGTCGATCTTGAAATCGCCGGAATGGACCACCCGGCCTTGGGGGCAGTCGATCACCAGGGCCGAGGCCTCGGGGATGGAATGTGATGTCGGTGCAAACCCCACCGTAAAGGGGCCCGCCGTGACCGTTTCGGGCCAGACCGGGGCCTCGATGATCACATCCGGGTCGGCCCCCGCCTCCTCCAGCTTGCGCCTTGCGTGATAGGCGGTGAAGGGGCGGGCATAGACCGGCGCTTTCAGGTGCCGGTAGAGATGGCCCAATGCGCCCACGTGATCTTCATGCGCATGGGTGATGAAAATGCCATCCAGCCGGTCGGCCCGTTCCGCCAGCCAGGCAATATCGGGCAGGATCAGGTCAACGCCCGGGGTGCCGTCCATATCGGGAAAGCTGACGCCGATATCGACCAGAATATAGCGTTCCTTGCCCGCTGGACCATAGCCATAGACATAGCAATTCATCCCGATCTCCCCCGCGCCACCGAGGGGGAGGTATATTAGCCGTGCAGCTCTGCTCATGATGCGGAGTTTTCCTTGTTGTATTTATAGATCACGGTCAGGCCGTGGATTGTCAGATCATCTTCGATCAGGTCAAATAGCACATCGCCCTGCGAGAACAACGGGGCCAGGCCGCCAGTTCCGACAATCCGCATCGGTTTGTCATATTCAGCACGAATACGCGCATTGATGCCCTGGATCAGCCCGACATAGCCCCAGAACACCCCCGATTGCATGCAGGCCACGGTATTGGTGCCGATGACGGATTGGGGTTTGGTAACATCGACATGCGGCAGCGCGGCGGCGGCGCGGTGCAGGGCCTCAAGGCTCAGGTTGACGCCCGGCGCAATCGCCCCGCCGATATAGGCCCCGTCATGGGCCACCACGTCGAAGGTTGTCGCGGTGCCGAAATCGACCACGATCAGATCGCCGCCATGGCGGTCAAAGGCGGCCGCCGTGTTGACCAGCCGGTCGGGGCCCACTTGCGTGCCCTCATCGACGCGCGGCGGCACCGGCAGCAGGCAGTCGGGCTTGCCCACCACCATCGGGCGGCAATCGAAATAGCGGTCGCATAGCACGCGCAAGTTGAACACCACACGCGGCACCGTCGAGGAGATGATGGCGTCGGTGATCCGCACATCCAGTTTCTGATGCGCCATCAGGGTCGACAGCCAGACAAAATACTGATCCGCCGTGCGCTGGTGTTCCGTCGTGGTGCGGAATGTCGCCAGGATCTGATGCCCGTCCCAGATCGAGAAAACGGTGTTCGTGTTGCCGGTGTCGATCGCCAGAAGCATGTCGCGGCCCCCCTTTTGTCGTCAGAAAAAGATATCGGCGGCCGCGATGATCCGCTGGCCCCTGGCCGTGTGCAGCACCAGATTGCCGCGCGCGTCAATGGTTTCGAACCGGCCCGTCATGGTCTCGCGCATGGTGCGTGCGGTGATGGTTTCGCCCAACCTTGCCGCCCCCGCCAGCCATTCGGTGCGGATCGGATCAAAGCCATAGGTGGTGAATTTGGCCTCATGGCTTGCATAGGCGGGGGCCAGCAGATCGAGGAAATCCTCGGGCGCAACAGCGGCCCCGGTTTCCGAGATCAGGCTGACCGGTGGCGTGGCACCTTCCTCAACCTGTGATGCGTCGGGGGCGGCGGCCAGGTTCACACCGATGCCGATGATCAGATGATCGACGCGAGTGCCCGCGCCGATGCTCTCCAGCAAGATCCCCGCGACCTTGCCGCCGTTCAACAGCACGTCATTGGGCCATTTCAGCGCCAACCCGTCGGCGCGCCCGGTGGCGTCGATGATGGCATCGCGCAAGGCCAGCGCCGCCACGAAACTGCGCAGCGCCACGGTTTCGGGCGGCTCGGACGGGTGCAGCACCAGTGAGGCCATGAAATTTCCGGGGGCGGATGCCCAGGCCCGGCCACGGCGGCCATGGCCTGCGCTCTGTTGCAAGGCCAGCACCCATTCGGGACCGGCCAGCATGGGCGCGATCCGCGCGGCCTCGGCCATCGTGCTGTCAACACAGGGCAGAACCCGACGGCCCACATTCGGGGGCCAGCCTGGCATCGCCTAGTTTACCAGCGTCGCGGCGGCGGCCCGGGCCAGATCATCGATGCCAAAGAGGTTGAACACCCCAAGCAGCATCGCCGCCGCACCAAACATCAGCCCGACCCAGGCCAGGCGGCTCATGGAGCCGTCCAGCGGTTCGCGTTCCTCGCCGAAATACATGAAATAGACGATACGGACATAATAGAACGCGCCGATCACCGAGGCGATGACGCCCAGAATGGCCAACCAGTTCAGCCCGGCATTCACCGCCGCAACCAGCACCGCATATTTGCCGAAGAACCCGACCAGAGGCGGCACCCCCGCCAGGCTGAACATCAACACCAAGAGCGCCAGCGCCTTGAGCGGTTCGCGCGAAGACAGCCCGTTGAGCGAGGATATATTGGTGACATGGCGGCCATCCTTCTGCATCGACATGATAAAGGCGAAACTGCCGATATTCATCGTGACATAGATGGCCATATAGATCAGCATCGCTGAGACGCCGCGTTCATCGCCCGCCGCCAGCCCCATCAGCGCAAAGCCCATATGGCTGATCGAGCTATAGGCCATCAGCCGTTTGATATCGGTCTGGCCAATGGCGGCAATCGCGCCCAGGAACATCGAGAAGACCGCCAGCAATGCGATGATCTGCTGCCAATCGCCGACCACGCCGCCAAACGCGTCATGCACCAGGCGCGCAAAAAGCCCCATCGCCGCCATCTTGGGGGCGGTGGCAAAGAAGGCGGTGACCGGTGTCGGCGAGCCCTCATAGACATCGGGCGTCCACATGTGAAAGGGCGCGGCCGATACCTTGAACGCAAGCCCCGCGATCATGAAGACGAGGCCGAAGATCAGGCCAAGCGAGGCACCACCCTCTGCCGCCTCGAAAATACCGCTGAACAGCGTCGTGCCGGCAAAACCATAGGTCAGCGAGGCCCCATAAAGCAGCAGGCCCGAGGACAGCGCGCCGAGGACGAAATATTTCAGGCCCGCCTCGGTCGAGCGCACCGAATCGCGGCGCAGCGAGGCCACCACATAAAGCGACAGCGATTGCAGCTCCAGCCCCATATAGAGCGTCATCAGATCGCCCGCAGACACCATCACCATCATGCCGACCACGGCCAGCGTGATCAGGATCGGATATTCAAATTTCAACAACCCATCGCGGGCCATGAATTCCTTTCCGACCAGCAGGATCGCGGCCGCGGACAACAAGATCACCACCTTGGCAAACCGTGAAAAACCATCGTCGATGAACATGCCGCCAAAGGCTTCTTGCGTTCCGCTGCCACCCGACAGCCCGATCAGCGCCGCAACGAATACGAAAACGATCGCGGTGGCCCAGACCAGATGCGGTGCCAGCCCGTCCTTGGTGGTGTAGACCGCCACCATCAGACCAGCCATCGCAAAGACGGCGAGGATGATCTCGGGCAGCAGGATGGATATATCGGAGGCGAACATGGGCAGTCCCTCAGCGGCTGGCAGCGACGGCGTTCTCCGGAACAAACTGTTCCAGCGCCAGATCGTAATTGTTGACAAGCGCCTCGACCGAGGGGCCGATGATATCGAGCGCAAGGCTCGGATAGACGCCCAGAAGCAGGGTCATGGCAACGAGCGGCGCAAAGATCAGACGCTCGCGCGGGGTCATGTCGGTGATGGATTTCAGGCTTTCCTTGATCAGATCGCCAAACACCACCCGGCGATACAGCCACAGCGCATAGGCAGCCGAAAGGATCACGCCGGTCGTGGCCAGAACTGCGATCCAGGTATTGACCTGGAAAACCCCCATCAGGGTCAGAAACTCACCAACAAAGCCCGATGTGCCCGGCAGGCCGACATTGGCCAATGTGAAGAACATGAAGATCAGCGCATAGGCGGGCATCCGGTTCACGAGGCCGCCATAGGCGTCAATCTCGCGGGTATGCATCCGGTCATAGATCACGCCGACGCACAAAAACAGCGCGCCCGAGATGAAGCCATGGCTGATCATCTGAAAGATTGCACCATCAACGCCCTGCTGATTGGCCGCGAAGATCCCAAGGGTCACAAACCCCATATGAGCGACCGAGCTGTAGGCGATCAGCTTTTTCATATCCTCCTGCACCATCGCCACCAGGCTGGTATAGATGATGGCAATCACCGAAAGCCACATCACGAAGGGGGCCAGAAGGTCCGAGGCAATCGGGAACATCGGCAATGAGAAGCGC
Organism: Alterinioella sp.; assembly: GCF_058343375.1. Lineage (NCBI taxonomy): Bacteria > Pseudomonadati > Pseudomonadota > Alphaproteobacteria > Rhodobacterales > Paracoccaceae > Alterinioella > Alterinioella sp. Next base: position 3,453 of record NZ_JBTUJH010000018.1, on the reverse strand, counting down.
AGAAAACCGTAGCCGCCCATCTTCAACAGGATCGCGGCCAGAACCACCGAGCCCGCAGTCGGGGCCTGCACATGGGCATCGGGCAGCCAGGTATGGACCGGCCACATCGGCAGTTTCACGGCAAAGCTGGCAAAGAAGGCAATCCACAAGATGGTCTGCAAGCCGCCAACGATCTGAAAGCCAAACACGCTGATCGTGTCGGCACTGAACTGGTGGATCAGAAGGCTCGGGATATCGGTGGTGCCGGCATCGACATACATCGCCACGATGGCGACCAGCATCAGGACCGAACCGAGAAACGTATAGAGGAAGAACTTGAAGGCGGCATAGATCCGGTCCTTGCCGCCCCAGATGCCGATGATCAGGAACATCGGGATCAGGCCGGCCTCGAAGAACAGGTAGAACAGCACCAGATCCAGCGCCACAAAGACGCCGATCATCAGCGCCTCAAGCACCAAAAGCGCGATCATATATTCCTTGACCCGGTCACTGACCCCCCAACAGGCGGCAATGACCAGCGGCATCAGGAAGGTGGTCAGCAGCACGAACAGCACGGAAATGCCGTCAACGCCCACCTTATAGGTCAGCCCCATCAGCCATTCGCTTTCCTCGACCAGCTGGAAACCGGGATCTGAGGCGTCAAAGACCGCCAGGATGAACAGCGAGATCAGGAAATTCGCACCGGTGACAAACAGCGCCATGCGCTTGGCACCCAATTGCGCCGCCGCGTCATTGCCGCGCAGGAAAACGGCCATGACGATGGCGCCAACAAGCGGCAGGAAGGTGACGATGGACAGAAGATTGTCTTGCATGTCTAAACTCTCAGCCCCCGAAGGTCAGGGTTGCGATGGTGATCAGCAGCGCGATGCCCAGAACCATGGCGAATGCGTAATGAAACAGGTATCCGGACTGCGCCCGCCCCGCGAGCCGGGTGAGATAGGGGATGATCCCCATCGCCAGCCCGTTGATGCCGCCATCAATGATACTGCCATCGCCACGACGCCAGAAAAGACGCCCGATCCAGGCGGCCGGTATCACGAAGATCACATTGTAGATCTCGTCGAAATACCACTTGTTCAGCAGGAACCGATACAGCGGCTGGTTGGCCTCGGCCAGACGGCGCGGCAGATCGGGTTTCCAGATATAAAACAGCGTCGCGGTGAAAAAGCCGATCAGCATGGCGATGAAGGGCGCGACCTTCACCCATTTCGGAACCTCGTGGGCGGCTTCAAGCACATGCAGCCCGCCGACCATGTGAATGGCCCCGACAACCTCGAAATCTTCCTCTACCACGATTGCCACATCATGCGAGGATCCGCCGCCTTGGTCACCGGCAGTCTCTGCACCCTCAGGTGCCGGTTCTGCGACCGCCAGGTCATGGTTTGACCCGCCCGCCTCACCGCCCGCGGCCTCGACCATTTCAGCCTCGGCCGGAATGCCGAAAAATTCATTGACCCGATCAACGTCGCCAAAGAAGGGCTTGTACCAGACCATGCCGGCAAAGACCGCGCCAAAGGCCAGCGCCCCAAGCGGGATCAGCATGGTGAGCGGGCTTTCATGGGCGTGGTCATGGGTATGTTTGTCGCCGCGCGGCGTGCCGAAAAATGTCATATACATCAGGCGCCAGGAATAGAAGCTGGTGAACATCGCCGCGATGACCAGCGACCAGAACGCATAGGCCCCCAGCCCGCCGCCAAAGGCAAAGGCGCTTTCGATCACCGCATCCTTCGACAGGAAGCCGGCAAAGCCGATCGAGGTCAGCGGAATGCCGACGCCGGTGATCGCCAGCGTGCCCATCATCATGGCCCAGAAGGTCAGCGGGATTTTCTTGCGCAGCCCGCCATAATTCCGCATGTCCTGTTCATGATGCGTCGCGGTGATGACCGAGCCTGCACCAAGAAACAGCAGCGCCTTGAAAAAGGCATGCGTGAAAAGGTGAAAAATCGCCACCGAATAGACGCCGACGCCCGCCGCCACGAACATGTAGCCAAGCTGCGAACAGGTCGAATAGGCGATGACGCGCTTGATGTCGTTCTGCACCAGGCCGACAGTCGCGGCAAAGAACGCCGTCGCCGCGCCGATGATGATGATGAAATTGGTCGCGAATGGCGCATATTCCAGAATGGGCGACATCCGGGCAACCAGGAACACGCCTGCCGTGACCATGGTCGCGGCATGGATCAGCGCCGATACCGGCGTCGGGCCTTCCATCGCGTCGGGCAGCCAGGTGTGCAGGAACAATTGCGCCGATTTGCCCATCGCGCCAAGAAACAGCAGCACGCCGATCGTGTTGGCCGCGTTCAGATCATAGCCCAGAAAGCTGATCTGCATCTGCGACAGCGCCGGGCCCATATTCAGGATCACGTCGAAATTGATGCTGTCGGTCAGTTTGTAAATCGCGAAAATGGCAAGCAGGAATGCGAAATCACCGACCCGATTGACGATGAACGCCTTCATCGCGGCGGCACCCGCCGTGGGCTTGCGGTAATAAAAGCCGATCAGCAGATAGGAGGCGACACCGACGCCTTCCCACCCGAAGAACAGTTGCAACAGGTTGTCGGCGGTGACCAGCGCCAGCATCGAAAAGGTGAAAAAGCTGAGATAGGCAAAGAACCGGGGGCGGTAGCTCTCGTTCTCGTTGAAATTCTCGTCATTGGCCATGTAGCCAAAGCTGTAGAGATGCACCAGCGCCGAAACCGTGGTGATCACCACCAGCATGATCGCCGTCAGCCGGTCGATGCGCACAGCCCAGGTGGTATCGAGCGTGCCCGACGCGATCCAGGTAAACAGCGTGCGCAGTTCGGTCTCGCCGTCAAAGCCCAGAAAGATGATCCAGCTCAGCACCATGGCCAGAAACAGCCCCGCGGTCGAGACGATACAGGCCGCCTGTTCCCCGATCAGCCGCCAGGCAAACCCGCAGATGACGGCACCGACCAGAGGCGCGAAGAGAAGGATGGTTTCCATGTGCCTTAGCCCTTCATCACATTGACATCTTCGACGGCGATGGTGCCGCGGTTGCGGAAGAAACAGACCAGGATGGCAAGACCGATCGCCGCCTCAGCCGCCGCAACCGTCAGAACGAACAGCGCAAAAACCTGCCCCGTCAGATCGCCCAGATAGGCGGAAAAGGCGACGAGGTTGATATTGACCGCCAAAAGCATCAGTTCGATCGACATCAGAATGATGATGACGTTCTTGCGGTTCAGGAATATTCCGAAAATCCCGATGACGAACAGCGCAGCGGCCAGCGTCAGGTAATGTTCAAGTGCGATACTCATCTCGTCCCTCCGGAGCTTGCCTGCCCCATTTCGTCTCAGCGGGCCGCTTTGGCGCGGCACAATTTTTTCGCGGCGCGTGCGGGTGCCCTAAAGCCCCTGCCCCGGTTTCACGTCCTTCAGTTCCATCGCCTTGGCCGGGTCACGATACATCTGCGCCAGAACGTTCTGGCGCTTG